>WQZG01000052.1 GCA_009780855.1 Treponema sp. | reverse complement strand
TTTTCAAAAAGCGCCTGCGCCTTTGCAGGGTCAAATTCAGCCGGAGACAATGCAACGCTGTTTGGTTCAGCATTTTGTACTTCTCCGTAATGCTGTTCCAAATCTTTTAAAACAATTGACAACTCGGCGCCGAGTTTATCAAGCTGCTGCGGAGCAAGACAATTTTCACCGTCCTTTAGCTGGTTCTCCGTTTGTTTGGCAACTTCCTGCAGGACAGCCATGCCGATTAATCCGGCGTTGCTTTTAAGGTTATGGGCTATCCTGTGCGCGGCTTTAATATCGCCGCAATCCAGGGCGGTTTTTATTTCATCTATCCTGTTTTTATTCTTGTTTAAAAAATCTTTTTTTAACTCATCCTGAAGTTTTTTATCGCGAGCTTCATCTTCGCGAACGGTGTCCTGTGAACCGGCAGTCTGCACAGCGGCCGGTTTTTCCACAGGTTTAAAATATCTGGAAAGACAGCGCCAGAGTTCCGCGGATGTAAAAGGCTTGCCCAAATGATCGGCCATGCCGGCGGCTTTATATTTTTCCATTTCACCTGCCGTCACGTTTGCGGTCATCGCAACAATGGGCGTACCGGTTTCCAGGGCGATAATCTGCGGCGCGGTTTCCAAACCGTCCATAACCGGCATATGGATATCCATAAAAATCAAATCAAAAGGCTTAATGCCTTTTTCCTTGCGCAGCAGAACTTTTTCTATACCTTCAAGGCCGTTCCCGGCTATTTCCAGGTCAAGGCCCACCCTCGCAAGATGTTCGGTAATGACTCTCTGGTTCATTTGGTTGTCTTCGCATACCAGTACTTCGCCGCTGTACATGGGCCTGCTGATTTGCGCATCAGCGCCGCCCTGCGCCGCGTCCGGTTCGCCCTCCGTATCCTGCGCAATGTCAAGCGTAAGCGCAAAGCCGATAGATGTTCCCCTGCCAGCTTCGCTGTTAATTACAAGCCTGCTGCCCATCATTTCAAGCAGATTTTTGGTAATGGTAAGGCCGAGTCCGGTCCCTCCGTATTTGCGCGTAGTGCTGATATCGGCCTGCATAAAAGGCTCCATCGCCTTTTCTACCTGTTCCGGCGTCATACCAATGCCGCTGTCCTGTGTCAAAAAATAAAGATCTATCTTTTTACCGGCCTTGCCTTTTACGGTTACAAACTGGTTAACGCTGCCGGTATCTGTAAATTTTACAGCGTTGGAAAGCAGGTTGAGCAATACCTGGCGCAGTTTTGTGGGGTCCCCGAGCAGTTTGTTCTCTATGGATGTATCAATGTTAAACTGCAGGGCAATTTTTTTTTCGGCAGCCCTGGGCAGCATAATGCTGCGGCATGAGTTTAAAAGCTCATGGAGATCAAATGGGATGATTTCAAATTTCATATTGCCGGATTCAACTTTCGAAATGTCCAGGATGTCATTAATTATCTGAAGCAGCCAGCCCGCGTTTTCCTTTATAAGGTGAAGGTATTCTCTGGTAATCGGGGTTACCTCGCTATCCATCGCCAGTTCGGCAAATCCCACTATGCTGTTCATTGGCGTACGGATCTCGTGGCTCATATTTGCCAGGAAGGCGGATTTGGCGATGGAGGCGGCTTCCGCTTCCAGAAGTGTTTTGCGCAGTTGTTCCTGGTATACAATTTTTTGTGTCTCATCAATGACCGAATTAAAAAGAACCTGTTTGCCGTCCACCCAGCGTATAATGGCCGATTTACCGCCGTAATATCTTCCGGTGATTTCATCGTAAATATTGTCATAATTAACATAGGGGCCAATATCCATGTCAGGCAGCAGTTCGGCCATATGACAGCCGGGGCATGGCGTGTCCCTGCCTTTGATGGCGTTATAACATTTTTGCCCTATACAATTTCCGTTCATTTTATACGTATTGATCATTATGCGGTTTATATAGAGCAGGTTATAATCAAAATCCACAACATGGATCATGGTATCCAGATAATCCATGGCGGCCATGGCCATGCGCATTGTTGATATGGAATCGGAAAGTTTTTTAATCCCTTCAATAATTTCCCTGTATGATCCAAAATATTTGGATGTATCAATTTGATGCCCGGTATTTTTAAAATTGGTTAAATCTACGGTCAGAACCGACAGATCGCCCAGAATCGACTTTATTACGTCCACAAGCAGATGGATATCATGAGTTAAAAATCCGACCTCGTCATTTAACGCGCCGGTATTGTTAAAATTGACATTAATATTACCGTGTGTAACTTCCGAAACCAGATCGGCCAGCCTGTTAACCGGTTTTACAATTCCTGAGGTAATAAGCAGCAGCATGATTATGAAAAGGGCCAGACCGGCTGTTCCGGTAATGATAATGCTTGATTGAAGCGCGTTTCTTTCCAGAATTAATTTTTGATTTGAATAGGCGGCGGCGATTATCGCGAAGACTTCTCCCCGATTGTCAAACAGGGGCATGTAATAAGCGCTGAAATCCTCTCCAAGGATATTTACATTTACCGGATAATCTTTTTTTATGGAATGAATATAATCAAGTGTATTCTGGTCCAGGGGTGAATCGATAATGCGTTTCCCGTTCCTTATTATGGTGGTTGCGATCCTGCTGCCGGACATAAACACCGAAAACTCAGCGTTGTAATGATCCTTAAGCCGGTCAAGAGCTTCGTTTGTGTCAAACCTGACGCCGGCCGATATGGCTCCGATTATAAGACCGCTGCTGTTGTATACCGGCGCGCCGGTGCGCACCGATACCTTTACATTGGGGTCTTCTTCCATGGAAGTCACGATTCTGCCCTTGAGCGCTTCCTCGATATTATATTGATTTAATATATAATCACCGGTAATATCCGGAAACAATGTCCTTGAAAGAACAATGCCTTTATCATCGGTTACCACAAAAAAATCCACATGGTACATTTCAAGCGTCTGCGACAGCGAAGCGGTAATTTCCGCGGAATCGTGTCCGGCAACAGCGTTGATAATATCAATGTCATTTGACGCGGCAATAACTGCGATTTTTGTATCATACTCGCAGTCGTCCATAAACCGCCTTAGGCCGTTGGCCGCTACGGCCACCCTTTCCTCAAACAATATACCTGTATAACCGGAAAACCTTATTACCGAAAAAACCGTAATCAATATAACCAGAGCAACAAACATGAAACTGACCGGAATCAGTATTTTCCATTTCATCCGCATGTATTTTCCGCTAACTCCATTACAGGGTTATATGTATAAATTTATCTTGCGCAATACTTCATCAAAATCCGCCGGTTTGCCTATATGGTCGGTCATACCTGCGATAAAGTAATTTTTTACATCGTCCGGGTTTGTATTTGCGGTCATCGCTATTATCGGAATCCGCTTTACGGGATTTGTGCCGGCAGGGTCCTTTTTCTCCATTTCATCTTCAAACACCCGTATGCGCCGGGTGGCTTCGACGCCGTCCATCTCCGGCATATTGATATCCATCAGGATTACATCGAATTTTAAGGGGTCAGAAGTGAACAGCTCAACAGCTTCGCGGCCGTTTACCGCGCAGACAAATTTCATCCGCGCGGCCTCAAATGTCGCCATTACAATCTCGCGGTTAAGTTCAATGTCGTCAACCAGAAGAACAGTTTTGCCGTAAAACGACGAGAGAGAAATTTCGGCGTCAGGAATCTTAATTCGGGCACTGAATGTAAATCTGAACCTGGAGCCTTTGCCCGGTTCGGATTCAACCGATAATTGGCCTTCCATCTTTTCAATAATGGTTTTGGAAGAATAAAGGCCAATGCCGGCGCCGCCGAATTTACGGTCTATGCCTCCGTCCGCCTGTTCAAACGGTTCGATTATATGCTCCTGCATTTCCGCGGATATGCCGATGCCGTTATCAATTACATCACTCTGGATTACAAGGGTTTCGCCGGTAACATTAACAACATAAATTTTTAATAAAACAATACCGCGTTCCTGTGTAAACTTGCAGGCGTTGGAGAGCAAATTTTCATAAACATGGGAAATCCGCCTCTCGTCGCCGATTAAAATCTCCGGAATCGATGAATCAACTTCGGATGTAAACGTCTGCTGCTTGCTGTCGAACAGCGGCTTAAATTTCTTAAAAATATTGTTCAGCATATTGTCAAACCTGAACTGCGAAATTACAAGCCTGAACTTGCCGTCATAATAATCGGATATATCCAGAACATCGTCTATGAGCCGCTGTAAATCCCTGGACGCGGCCGCGGATTTTTCCAGGTAATTATACCGCCTGTCAGCTTCTTCAGTAGTCTGGGCCAGGCTGGTCATGCCGATTATGATATTAAGCGGAGTGCGGATCTCATGGCTCATCCGGGACAGAAATTCGTTTTTTGCGCGGGTGCTTTTTTCTGCCAGTTCGGTTTCCATTAGTATCCGGTCCGTGGAGTCACGTTCGAACGCATTGGAAAAAATACTGGAAACCAGGATCGCCAGGCTTATCTGGCTTTCTGTCCATTCGCGTTTCTCATTATCCCTGCCAAAATCCATAAGGGCGCTGATTTTTCCCTTGATAAAGATCGGGGTCATAATATAATTGCGGAAAGTCTGCCGGTAGGGAAGAAGAACGTCCCTGAACGCGGGATCATTTGATTTTATGCAGAAACCTTCACCGCTGGTGGTAAAACTGTTAAGGACCATCCGCGTAACATTATCGAGCGGCAATTTGGTACCTATTCTTGACTTGAGTTTTAACTGGGGATTTATATATTCATTTTGGCAGATAATGTTTTTTTCTTCTTCGGATATCTTAAAAAGCAGAATTTGGTCAACTTCCGCAAATTCGCCTATCATCTGAAGTATGCCCGTAACCGATTCATTTATGTTTTCATCGGTTAAAAACTTTTGGGAAATCGATGTCATTAGGCTCTGCTGTTTTAACCGTCTGTCCAGCAAATGCATTTGGTTAACAATCCGGAGCTGGTTGCGGATGCGGAGCTGTACAATCACATCGCTGAACGGTTTATTTATATAATCGTCCGCGCCCAGTACAAGGCCTTTTTTTTCATCCTCGCTGCTGGTAAGTCCGGTAATAAAAATTACAGGTATCCAGCGGGTTTTTTCCGCTTTTTTTAAGACCGACAATACCTCGTATCCATCCATAAGCGGCATAATAATATCCAGCAGAATAAGATCCGGCAGATACTCATTGGCTTTCTTGATGGCTTCTGTACCGTCCCTTGCGGTAAAAAGCGTATATTCATTATTAAGGAGATTATTTAAATACATTAAATTGGATTTTTCATCATCAACAATCAATATCTTGTTCTTAGCCGAATCAGCCATTGCCAGCCTCCAATTTAACCTTTATCCCGGACAGAGCCTGCGCCGCTTTTTCAAAATAATAATCCTCGACATACCTTACCGCTTCCGAACTTCCCGGTATGGTTTTTAGTTCATCGGTATATTTAAGGCTTTCAGGGTTTCCGCTCTCCAGCAGCGGCAGCAGCCGCGTAATTATTTCCAGTATTTCTTCCCTTCCGGCCATTGCTGTCTGTTGTTCCGCTGGTGATATCCCAACGGTATTTTCTCCGTAAGGAGCGAGTTTGTCCAGTACCGCCGCCAACTCTTTTTGTAAAGTATCAATCTGCTTATTGGTTAAATTGTTTTGCCCGCCCCTGAGCGCAGCTTCCGCGTCAGAGGCCGCCGAACGCAGGGCATCCATGCCGATCAGGGCGGCGTTGCTTTTTAATGAATGGACCATCCTGAAGGCTTCGCTTATTTCGCCGCTGTTGATTGATTGGATAATTTCTGCGTACTTGTTTTTATTTCCCCTGACAAAATCCTTTTTTAACTCTTCCCGGAATTCTTCATCGGAGAGTTCGGGGACCAAAGTTTTACCGGCAGTTTGACCCGGCTCATCAGACGGGGACTGAGGCGGTCTGGGCGTTATGTGCCGCAGCAGGCAATGCCACAGTTCCTGGGATGTAAAAGGTTTCCCCAGATAATCGATCATGCCGTAGGATTTATACAGTTCTTTTTCATCAGCCATTATGTTCGCGGTCATCGCCACAATCGGCGAACCGGTGCCAAGCCCGATGATCAGCCTGGAGGCGTCAAGTCCGTCCATTACAGGCATATGGATATCCATAAGAATCAAATCAAAAGGTTTACGGTTTTCCTTAATGCGCAGCCGGACCTTGTCCACTCCTTCCTGCCCGTTTTCGGCAATTACGGATTCCAGTCCGACCTTCCCGAGATGTTCGGTAATGACCCTCTGGTTCATCTGGTTATCTTCGCATACCAGAACGACTCCGTTAAAAAGCGGCTTTTCTATTTTTTCTTCTGCTGCTGCGGTATCGATTGCGGCGCCGGGATTGTCGGTAGTTTCAAATGTCAGCTCAAAAGATATTGAAGTTCCCCGGCCGGGTTCGCTTTTAATGTTAAGTTCGCTCCCCATCATATCCAGAATGTTTTTGGTAATTGCAAGACCGAGCCCAGTCCCTCCGTATTTACGGGTTGTGCTGACATCGGCCTGCATAAAAGGTTCCAGTACCCTGCCCACCTGATCTTTTGTCATGCCGATTCCCGTGTCATTGACTTCAAACCGCAGGGTAAGGTTGGTCTCGGTTTTGTTGTACATGATCACCGACAGCTTGACTGTTCCGGAGTCGGTAAATTTTACGGAATTCGACAAAAGATTTAACAGAACCTGGCGGAGCTTTATCATGTCGCCCAGCAGCATTTTGCCGATGGACGATTCCGCGTAAAATTGCAGGCTGATTTTTTTCTCTGCGGCCCTGGGCATCATTATGCTTTTACAGGAGATTAGCAGCTCGCGCAGATCAAACGGAGTAAGTTCAAGTTCCACCACGCCGGACTCAATTTTGGAAATGTCCAGAATATTGTTGATAATCTGCAGCAACCCCTTCGCGTTCTCCCTGATCATATCCAGATATTCCATGGTTTTGGGCGCGGATTCAATGTCCAGGGCCAGTTCGGAAAAACCAATAATACTGTTCATCGGGGTGCGGATTTCGTGGCTCATGTTGGCGAGGAACACTGACTTGGCGACAGATGCCGCCTCCGCTTCGGCCTGTTTCCTGCCCATTGTTTCTATTTGGGTAATGTCCTGGATTATTTCGATATAACCGGCGACTTCGCCCTTGAGGTTTCTTAAAACCGCGATATCGGCCTGGTACGACGCGTCCCTGTGCGTAAAGAAAGTCTGTTTGAGCCCCCTTTTGACGCAGGAAATTCCGCACGCGTCTGTATTGCAGATAATTGAACCCCATTTGCTGCAGGGCATTCCGATCATGTCCCGGCGCTTCATGCCCATAAGTTCCTCGGCTGCCGAATTAATAAAAGTCCATTTCATGTCAGTGTCTGTAACGGAGACCGGGAAAGGCGCCGCGTCAAGAATGGACTTGTACCAGTGGGCCAGGGCTATTGTTTTTGTGGTTTCATTGTGCAGATTGTTGAGCATCTCGTTCCGCGCAATGGCGCTTATTAATAAAAGGCCGGCAGACTGCAGTATATTGATTTCTTCGCCGGCAAAAGTACGTTCGCCGCGGCAGTCATCAAGGCTGAACAATCCCCAGAACCTGTTGTTCATAAACAGCGGTATAAGGATTATTGATTTAACTTCATAGGGTTTAAAAAATTCCTGATCTTTAACAGGGAGGCCGGAGAACGGTGAATTGATATAGCCGCCGCCCAAAAAAATATTTTCCCATTCGGCTTTTTCACGGTATGAAAATTTAATGCCGGCCGGTATTTTCTTTTTCTGCCGGCCAAAATCGGACAGCCATTCGTATTTATGTACAAAATAAAGCTCACCGTTTATCATTTCGTTCTGCCAAAGCTGGACCCGGTCAACATCGACGCAGCGGCCCAAAAGTTCCATGCCGGTAAGCAGGGATTCGCCGAACGTATCCTCGTTAATGGTGAGCAGAACAGAAGCGGCCTTGTTGAGAGCGTTCATCAGGGCATGCTGTTTTGTGATTTCGGCGGTGCGCTGTTCAACTGTTGATTCAAGCTGTTTTTTGCCGCGCCTGCCCTGCACCATTATCATCAGGGACAGGACGAGTATAAAAAAAAGCGCAGTCACTCCGACAATCCAGGGAATCCTGGCCTGTTCTATCCTTAGTTTGTAATCGGCGGTCTTGCGCAGCCATTGCCCGGAAATCCCGTCTACATCAATGAGGCCCAGAGCCTTGTTTACTATGGAACACAAAACCGTTTCGTTTAGGTTAAAACCAAAGGTTGACGTAAACGGCTGGTTGAATACCACATTGGCCTTGTAATCGGCAAGTTCTTCATAATTGGTAAAATGAAGGAGCCTGCTGGTTCCCGCCATTACCATGTCAACTTCGCCGCGTTCCAGGGCCATAAAAGCGGCGCCCATGGTATCATACTCGGTTATATACCTGTGGGACGGGAACCATTTTTTAAATATGTCATAAAACGCGGTGCCTTTGGCTAATCCGACCTTGACATTGAAAATTTCAGATATATCAATATTCCTAAATTCTACTTTTGATATAAGCGCGTAATATTCTGAATATGCATTCCTTGAAGCCCATAAAAAACGGTTTTCCCTTTCCTTGTTTGGTATCAGTTCCGATATAATGGACGCTTTGCCGTCCTCAAGCATTTTGAACAGGACCGGCCATTCTGTATCCTTGCTGTTGATGGTCTTGAAATTCAACCCTGTTAGCGCGCCCACCTGGGCCAGAATGTCAAAAGCTATACCCTGCCATTTATCTTCGTATTTGTTGTAAAAACTAAGCGGGTAATTATCGATCTGTGCCACAAACGGTATTTCAGGATGGTCAGCGATATATTTTTTTTCTTCGTCATTGAGAAGCATGGAAAGTCTGTGTTTCATGTAATCAAACTGTCCGCTTTCGCGCAGACCGGTCAGATATTCGATGCCGCCGTTTTCCAGTGCCTTCTGAACAATTGATATAACGGATTTTAGTTCGGGATTAAAGGTCATCAGCGCTACTTCGGAGTAAGCCAGGGGGAAAAAATTCTGCGCGGTCACATCGCCGTATTCATCAAAAGCAGCCTTTAGATAATCTTCTTCCAGAAAAGCGTCGGCCTCGCCGTTTTTTAACATTTTATAAATTTGGGCATTATTACCGGCAAAAATAACCTCCCAATTGCTGTATTCGATAAGAGGCGCGATAATCTGGTACGTCACAGAGCCTTCGTACATGATCAGGCGCAGGGGGCGTTCGGCTGCGATTTCCTGTATGGATCTGCTGCCCTGGATTTGCAGATAACTTATTATGTGATTGTTGATGGGATCGGTCATGTAAGAATTATCGCCGAGGTTTTCGGCCGCCGGCATAAGATCACCGGTAAAATCAATCGCGCCCGATTTTAACCCCGGAACAAGATCGTTCCATTCATACTGGGCCGGAACAAACTTTATTCCGAACAGGCCGGTAAGCCAATCGCAAAACAGGGCGGAAAAGCCTCCGATCTCATTATTCTCACCGACAAAAGACTCTGTACTGGGAACCGAACCGTAAACAAATTCAGTATATTTATTCCTTAAGTCATCAACTGCTTTTATTTCGCCGGCTGTAACACCTTTAATGCTGCGGTAAGACCAGATCCCGCCGGCCGGGCCGGTTTGCGTTACAGCTGATTTTGCGCAGCCTGCAAAAAATAATAGTGAAAATAAAACGGCGGTAAAGCAGACAACTGCTCTGAAGGAGACGGCTGCAAAGCAGACAACTGCTTTGAATGAGACGGCGGTTTGTAAATATTTTTTTAATCTGCCTGCATGCATAAAACCGCTTGTCTCCCGCATTTTTAATTTACATCGTCAGGTTCTGCTTTTTTACGTTTCTTGAAATCCCGTATTTTTTTACGAAGTGATTCCATGAACCTAAAAAGTTCCATTGCCATGGGCCTGCATGTAAAATCCCAGCTTCCGGGACGGTGTATAATACGGCCGCCGAATCCGGTTTTAAATCTGTAAAGTCCGGCCATCGGATGATGCGGATCTTCGGAAGGAGGTATGCCAAAGAGATCGTATTCCAGGCAGCCTGAGTCCCTGGCGTCCATCATTGCGCGCAATTGAAGGGCATAGGGAGACATCAGGTTGCGTTTACTGTTTGAAGATGCGCCGTACAGATAAACCGCTTCCCTGCCGCGGAACAGGACAATAATGGCGGCCAGGGTTTCATCTTCGTATTCGGCGGTATAAAGATGGAGCGCAGGAGCGGCGGGAGCGCCCGGTTCAGAAGTTTTTTTACTGTATTCCCTGGTATGGCTAAAAAGAGTTTTATAATAACTTAAACTGTGAATTAATATATGATCCCGTTTGGCGGTTTCTTTTAACAGGGAATAAAAAATATCGAGCCCTTCTTCGTCCGGGCAGCGGATTACAACGCCCCGCTTTAGGGCCAGCTTGCTGTTGTAGCGCCATTTGTTTTTCATCCTGCCCAGGATCGCGTCCCTGGAATCTCCCAGGTTTACGATTACCGTATCCGGCGCCTGGACATCGGCGGCGGCATGGATAAAAGGTTCGCCAAGCCGGGGCGGCGGCGTTCCGGCGCCTTCGGTATACCATGGCGGATCAAAACGGATAAACGCCGTATTCCCGGGAAGATAGAGCCTTAATGCAGCGGCCAGTTCTTCCAGAGCCGCGTTCCGGGCTTTGTCATCAACAGGAAAATCCGGCGGCAGCTCGGGCCCCCATGGAACATAGGCAAAAGAAATAAAAGGTCCAAGGCGGTGGCGTATGACCAAAAGGGAACGCCGTGTACCGGCGCCGTCATTGCCTGTTTTCCAGACTGCTTCAAAGGATCTGGCGTTCCAGCCGAACCGCGCCTTAAAGCTCCCCCAATAACCCGACTGTAAAAAACCTTCTGCCGAATTACAGGCTTCCAAATCCGCGGGGAGAAGTTCAACAAGCCATTGCCGATCTTTCAATGTACGTTACCTTTTGAAACAATTGCGGTTCGTATCTGCCTGCCGCCTACAAGCAGAGCCTTGCCCCCGCAACCAATGACATTGTCTGCCGCTTCCATGGGAATGGAAAAGAACGTATCAATGTCAATTTCCGCCGGAACGCTGCCCGGTTCGCGGCCTTCAACAACAACCCTGGTCCCAAGCGGCGCGTCGCCCGCGTCAAGGACTTCGACACGCAGCGTCCCTTCGCCTTTTTCATCGATAGGACCGTTATGGTCTTCGGCGGCCAAAAGCATTCCCCTGCTTTCCACGCCCCTTAGTTTAGCAGGTTTAAGGTTATTGGCCAGAATAATGCGTTTGCCAAGCAGTTCCTCTTCTTTATAAAAAGGCACAATCCCCGAAACAATGGTTCTGGTCTCCGTTTGCACAGGAGACGACGGCTCCAAAGGAGACGACGGCTCCAAAGGAGACGACGGCTCCGATAATTCAAGGTTTATGATATAGAGCTTATCCGCCTTTGGATGGCGTTCAACCTTAATAATTTTTGCCACCCTCAGGTCCAGGGTATTTGCAAAGCGGACATCGTCCGGCTGCAAAGCAGACGACGGCTCCAAAGGAGACGATGGCTGCGAAACAGACGACGGCTCTGCAGCAGATGACTGCTCCCTCTCCTTCTGGTTCCCTGAATATTTTTCGCTTAGTTCGCTGATCTTATCGTCCTCAAGCCTGGCAAATAAAACTTCGCTTTTTATTATTTGCTCAAGACGTTTATTTTTTCCTATTGAATCCCACGAAAGCAGAGATTGATTATCAGCGTCTTTTTTATAAATTAGTGTATTCCCGAATGTGAGTCCATAAAAAAAAGCGATTTTTTCCGCTGCCTGGGGCATGTAGGGTTCGATCATAATGGCAATATCAAGTACGACATGGCAGAGTTTACCGATTAGCGAAGCGGCGGCTTTTGGTCCGTCAGGATCCGAAGGATCTCCCTTGCGGCGCCGCCAGGGTTCGCCGTCCTGGAACGCTTTGTTGGCAAAGGATGACAGCGCGAAAATCGTATGGAAGGCGTCGCGCAAATCCGATCGCTGCAGCGCGGCTGTAACTTCGTCTTCAAATTTTTTAACTGTATTCCGGAATTCAATGTCTGCGCCCGCGGCCTCATTGCCGCCGTCTTCGTCCGGAATTTTACCGCCGTAGTAACGGGTCACAAAGGACAGGGTGCGGTTTACCAGGTTTCCAAGGTTGCCGATTAATTCTCCGTTCACCTTTTCCTGGAAATCCTTCCAGACAAAATTTGCGTCAGCGGTCTCCGGCCGGTTGTAAAAAATATAGAAGCGCCACACATCAGCCGGGATTCCTGTTTCCATAACATCGGTGCCAAAAACTCCGATGCCTTTTGATTTGGAAAACTTTTTGCCTTCGTAATTTAAATATTCAGAAGAAGACATATGGTGCAGCATGGTCCAGTTTTCACCGGAACCCAAAAGGGTTGACGGGAAGATCACCGTATGGAACGGAATATTATCTTTGCCTATAAACTGGAAAAGTTCGGTTTCTTCCGGCGATTTCCACCAATAATCGGTAAAAGTTTTCCAGTCCTTTCCCTGTTCCAGGCCCAGGTTCCCGGTTATGGAAATATAACCAATGGGAGCGTCAAACCAGACATAAAAAACTTTTTTTTCGTAACCGGGTTTTGGAACCGGAATCCCCCATTTTAAGTCCCGTGTTATGGCCCTTTCCCTGAGGCCGTCACGTATCCAGGCTTCTGTCATCCGGATCGCGTTTTTGGCCCAGAAGCCTTTTTGGGAGGCTGTCCTGACCCATTCTTCCAGGCGGTCTTTTATTTGCGGCAGATTTATGTAAAGGTGGTTAGTTTTTTCCAGAGACGGAGTACAACCGCAGCTTGAACAGCGGCTGTCCTTGAGCTCTGTCGGGTCAAGGAGCTTGCCGCAGTCTTCGCACTGATCTCCGCGCGCGTTTGCCGAACCGCAATGGGGGCAGACGCCCAGTACATAACGGTCAGCCAAAAAGCGGCCGCATTTTTTGCAATAGAGCTGTTCAATAGTTTGCTCGCTGATCAAACCATTTTCGTCCAGTCTTTTAAAAAGTTCCTGGACTACTTCTGTCTGTATAGGCGTCGATGTCCGGCCGAATTTATCAAAGGCAATCGCGAACCACGAATAAATATCGCGGTGAATCGCAAAATAACGATCGCAAAGTTCCCTGGGGCCAATGCCTTCTTCGGCTGCACGCGTCTCGGTAGCTGTGCCGTATTCATCAGTGCCGCAGACATACAGGGTCTCATAACCGTACAGCCTGCAGAACCGCGCAAAAACATCGGCGGACAACACCTGGATCAGGTTCCCGAGATGGGGAACATTGTTGACATAGGGCAGAGCCGAAGTAATTAATCTTCGTTTCATGGTTTTATATTATGAACTAATTTTTAACGAAAATACAGTATCCCAGGTCTTGCCGCCTTCCAGCGCTACAGGCAGGACCGGCATAACGCAGGTGAACTGATATACATCATCAATTACTGCATGGAAAATTCCGGCGCTGAAACGTCTGCTGCAATCCAACAGAACTACAGTTTCATTTTTTAAATCCCTGAATTCCAGGCTGTTTAAATTTTCTGCTGAAAAGGAGTTTTCGGCTGTGCAGGAGTTTCCTGCTGCAGAAGAATTTCCTGCCGGGTTTAGATTTTCCCTGGCGGATTCCCTGACCGTAAATATTTTTAAATATGAATCAAGACAGCCGGAAAATGAAAAATCAACAGAAGGAACAAGAAAAAAATCTTCCGTTTCTGTTCCCGTGTTTGTAAGGGAATATTGCAGTGTAAGTACATTTCTTTTTAATAACCAGGTTTTTTTTATTCCGATATTTCCGCACGGCCGGTCTTTCTCCGGCCCCAGGGAAAAAGTGATCTGCCGGTGTATCCGCTCAAGTTCTGCGGTCTCAAAAAATTTATCGCCGCAAAAACACGATCCGTTTATACCCTGCCAGCCAATGGCGGGTAAGGTTTTGCCGGGCGCCAGGTATTCGGTAAAGGAAAGTCTTCTTGCCTGGCCGGCGGCGGATTGCGCTGCGCCAGATTGCGCTGCGGCCCGCACCGCTTCCGCCGCGTTGTTTTCACGGCAGCCTGCAAAAATATCAAGAAAATTCCAGGTCCTTGGAATGTAGTCCAGTTCCAGCAGGCCGGCGCCCTGGGATTTTATGCTGCAGTTTATTTTTTCGTCCAGAATTATATATTCATCCCTGCCGTCCAGATCGTAATCAAATACAGAAAGTGTCGGTGTAAACGGGTCTTTTTCCCTGGCAATTTTTTCGGCCTCTAGCAGTGCGCGGTAAGCGGCCTTTCTGACCGCCGGATTCGAAATTCCTGCAGGGCTGTAAATGGCGCTGTCCTGGGCCTTCCATAATTCTTCCAGGGCCGATTGCTTGCGGGACTTGTCGCCCCGCAGCTGGCTTATAAATACCCTGGTCTGGATCATTTTGGCGTAAATGCCGTCAGCTTCAGGATACTCCGTAAGGAAACGCCTGGGCGATGGCCTGACCGCAGGGTAGACCGTAAAATAAAGTTTTTCAGGATTTATCAGATTTCTGAACAACCGTCCGGTTGTCGTAAACTCGATATCAGAATCAGCGCCGGACAGTTCCTCAAAAAAATGCTGGTAGCCGGTCTCGGCCGCTTCTCCCGGTTTTAAATTAAATGCCGGGAATATAATAACAGGCCCTTCGTTCGTATTGCGGCAGGCCAGAAGCTTTTCAAGGAGAACCGCGGGTTCATCATTTTCCAGGGAAGAAGAAACCGGGAATACGGTAATAATCTTGCCCTGATCTTCGGTGATGCAGGGTTGGTGAAAATTCCGGCATTTGCGGCCTCCCGCGGCGGCGAACCAGGATTCATCCAGAAACGTATAATTCATTCCGCAGGCATTAAGCGGGACTACAAGGCCCTGTTCCCACCCCTGGCTGGGGATCAGGCAGCCGGAAGGACGCTTCCCGAACTGCCTTCTTAGGTAAGTCGTAAGCATTTCAATCTGGCCTATGCGATCCGCGACAGGCAAAAGCGGCATCATGGGTTCGTAAAATCCGCCGCCCAAAAGTTCAGCCTGCTTGCGGCTCAGCAAATCTTCGATTAAAACAAAAAGTTCCGGGTGGCGCCGTTCTATCCAGTAGAGCAGGACCCCGGAATAATGAAACATAACGTTAATGCGCGGAAACTGGTAAAGCGCCGAAACCAGCGGGCGGATTCTGGAATTGTACAAAGCTTCGAATTCTTCTTCGCCGGTACCGTTGGGAAGATGATTATGTACGCCCAGTATCAGGCTTATTTTTCCGCTCATATAATAAAACGACCTATAAATTAAAAATAATTTTTGCGGCCGTGCCAAAAACCATAGCCAATAGCCCCATCGAAATAAAAGCCATGGGCAGTCCCCTGAGGCTTTGCGGTATAACTTCCATGAATGATCTGCGGCGTATGTCCTTCATTATTGCCGCGGCCAAAAGACAGCCAAACGCAAAAAAGAAAGACAGCACCAGAGCGTCAATAAAATTCGAAGCCAGTTTTATGGTCAGAATAAGCGAAGCGGGCGCGAGTCCTTCGTAGGCGGTCATTGCCCTGAACAGCCTGACTTTCTTCTTTTTGGCAAACGCGGTATTTTCAAGCTGCTCCAGGCCGTACAGAATCAGCGCCGAAAAAGGGAACATTAAAAAATACGCGATTATTTCCTGCGATAAAAAAGTTAATATGTAAGTAAAAAGGATCCATAAAAAAATTACAGTAATAAAGAGACAAATTAATTGGTAAACCGGAACCTTTTTTGTCTTCCCTGCAGGAGCGGCTCCGATCGCAAATTGAAGTACCAGGTTAAGGGAAAGACCTGATAAAACAGAGAGGCCGGCAAAAATCATGGTTTGTCCCCCTCTGCAGAAATCCTGTTCCTGAACAACCTGAACAGGGCAGCCGCGAATCCCAGCAGGATAAAACCGCCTGCGGAAACCGAAATAATTCTGATGGGGAAAAAGGCGGTTTGCGGGCCGCTCCCAAAAATTTCAAAAATTCCCCAGACACCGCCGGGCAGGGAAAGGGTACCCAATCCGATTGGTTCGCGTATAAGGGACAGCGCTATTATAACAAGGCACAGGCTAACAGATTCCAGGCAGACTCTGGAAAAAATTTCCGTAATTTCCTCGGATTCAATTTCGAATATACCTGAACCCGCGCAGCAGACCGGCGCCAAAATCATCATAAACCAGGTAGCGTTTACCAATAGCGGATTCACAAAACCGGCAAGAAGAATGTACAAGCCGCAAACAAGACTGGATAAAAAAAGTAAAATTACAGGCTTCCCCCTGGCCGGTAAAATTTTTAATGACGAAAAATACACCAGGGTGGTAAGCGCGTAAGTCCAAAAAAACGCGCCCGCGCAGATTATCGCGTAGGAGAGGCGGGCAGAAGCCATAATTATAAATCCGGCGCCTGTCAATGCGGAAAGCGGACCATACGGCCCCCAAAAAAAATGTGATTGCAGGCGGGCGTTCATGACTGCCCTCCGTTTTCGATCCTGCGCTGATACAACAGTTTTACCTTGTCCGGAACACGATCGAAAATTTTGTCGCCGCTGCTGCTAAGGGGAAGCATTTTTACGGTTTTACCCTGCGAATCGACAATAGCCGCGCACGGAAGAAAAATGCCGTCCGATACAAGCGTAAAAACAAGGGCCCGGTTTTCTTCATCAATTGTGTACCAGCTGCCCAGTCTGGAAAGCGCAGGGCTTACTGAACCGGGGTCGGCCGGAGCCTGCAGCCTGTAGGCAACGCCGGACTGGGCCCAGGCCCGGTTAATTGAACTCTGTAATAAATCTGACCTAAGGGAACCGGTAAGGAAAAAACAAAGACCGCCGATTACCAAAAGACCGGCAATCCAGCCAAAAAAAATAGCAGTATCCTTTAATTTAGGCATCGCAAAATCGCTCATGAGGTCCTTCTTTCGTACAGCAGGTAGTTTTCGATTGTCCTGAAGGCCGGCAACAGGGCATTGATTGCCAGCACTGAAATTACTGCCCCGTAAAGTTCTCCGCCGGGAAACCGGAACAGCCAGGCCAGGAAACCGCCGGCGGCGGCGGCTACGGCCGCGCAGATAATTGATTTGCCGTTGGTTACAGGGTCCATGGCAAGCAGGAAGGCCACAGCCAGTGTGCCGCCGGAACACAGGGTTAAAAAAATATCACCGGACCACACCGCCGCATTACCGGCCAGCCGCGTTAAAAAAAGAAAAACAGCCAGCCAAATAACCGGAACCCAGGTACGGCCGGCCCTGAACGCGATAATCAGAATACTGCCCAGCAGGAGGGCCAAAACTCCGCGGTCTGCAATTATACCGGGGCGGGTTGAGGTTAAAAAATCCAGGTAACCGGACGGCAGTTCTGTTTTAAAAAACGCAAATACCGTATTGTTTAAAACCGGACGCAGATTGGTTTCAAAAAAACCCGCCTGCGCGGCAAAATCCGCGGGAACCTTGAGGGCCAGGTTAAAGGAATCCGGCCAGGCCAGACGCACAAAAAGCCATCCGCCGGCTGCCGGGTTAAGCCAATTGGAACCAAGGCCGCCAAAACAGTGCTTTATAACCGCAATGGAAAAAACGATTCCCAAGACAGCGTAAACAGGAGAAATCTGATTGGGAAGCAGCAGGGTAAAAACCAGGGCTGATGCAACAGCGCTGCCGTCTTTAAGCATCGCGGTTTTGCCGTTCCTGTATAAAAAGCAAAATTCGGTCAGCAGCGCGGCCGCTGCAGCAAGCAAAGCAAGCCCCAGCGATCGGAATGAATCTGTAAAAGCCGACTGCATTATTGCGATAAACGCGGCAAAGGCGGCCAGCCACATGCGCAGCGGCTCCGGGCAGCTAAGGCTTACCCTGGGTTTCTGCAGTTTTAATTTTTCTATATTGATTACATTGTTATTTGCCATTAACTGACCTTTAGGCCTGAGGCCATGCCGGAGGCTGCTGTTGAAGCCGCCGCAGACGCTGCAGCGGAAGCCGAAATTACCGAACTCAGCGGCAGCCCGGAAGGGCAAACCACATCACAGCAGCAGCAGCCGTGACATTCAGCGGCATTTGACAGGGGAGGTTCGTCGTTATTTTTGAACGGATTAATTGTCCGCTTATATAATTCTTCCGGGTCCAGACCTACCGGGCAGACTACACGGCATTCCCCGCAGCTTATACAATTATTAAAGGCCGATGATTTCCCGCGTTTTTCGTGGAAGGCGCAAAGGGCATAGGTTGTTTTTAATACAGGTTCGTCCAGGCTGGTAATTATCCTGCCGGAGAGCGGGCTCCCCGCGGTAATAACCCCGGGCCGGGCCGAAAATCCGCCGCATTCGGCAAAAACTTCTTTTATTCTGGTACCTATTCTTACCTTCATTATCTGGGCTTTTTTAACCGAAGTTCCGCCGACCGCGATATACCTGTCCAATACCGGTTTTCTGAATTTTACCGCGTCATAAACAGCGGCCAGTTCTGCCGGTCCCAGAATCATACAGGAACCTATTTCGATGCCTTCTTTTTTACCGTAATTTTTTAACGCAGCTTCCAGCTCCCTGCGGTTCCCCTGCGGGTACTTTGATCCGACCAGAACCTGCATCGACGGAGGATCCCAGTTGCCTGCCTCCGCAAGGAACCTGGCGCCCAATTCCTTCTCGTTTTTGGATACCGCATAGATAATTCTGGAAGCTTTTATTATCCGGGCCATAATCCGGCTGCCTTCAACAACGGCTTTGGTCCTTTCATTACAAAGCACGTAATCTGAGGCCAGCCAGGGATCGTCAAATACGCAGCGGACTACCATGGTAATGGGTTCGGGCGCATTGCGCAGGGAACCAATCAAATCGGAAACCGGCCTCCCCTCACCTTCCATTTCGACTATACCCATTTCAGAAATCAGGCGCTGGAGGTCATAGGGGTGCATTCCCTCCCAGGGAGCGCCTTCTTCGCGCTTCCCCAGTTTCTCAAAACTTCCCTCAAGCCGGATTACAAGAGCGTCATTTAACTGGCCGCTCGCGGACTTCCAGGAAACAATTTTAATAACTTTACCCGGGATGGTAGCGTGTACATTGCCCATTCCCTGGCCCCGGCCTATAAGCATTCCTTCTTTTACAGTATCTCCGATGGAAACAATGGGGAAAGCCCGGACCGAACCGCCCTCAACAAGGGGGATTACGCAGATTCCGGGTAAAAAAGCCGTAACAGAAGCGTTCCTTGCCGGAACAGCCGAATCTTCAAAGGAGATCCCTCCCCTGGAGAAGGCATAAACTCTCATTTATTATCCTTCATGTCAATCATGCGGCAATCCGGTGATAATTAAGCTCAACAGCTTTGTTTTTTTTACCATTATTTTTACTTACCCTCTGTCCGGGGATAAAAATAATCAACAGTAACGCCACCGAAAACCATTCCTTATAAAATATAACGGGTTTATCAACTGCCCCGTTACTGTATTCTATCAGAAAATGGGCCAGTTCATCCAGCGGAAAAGGAGGGATTTCCCTGCCGGACAAAACCTCCGGATCATCGGTATTATCGATCAGTCCGTCCTCCCCAAGAAAATAATGCAGATATTCACTTTTTACTGAACCAAGGGGCATATAGGAAAATGAATTTTGGAATTCCATATGTTCATTATAATCGGCGGCAGTTGGTATATTGGAAAAATCCATGCGCTTTTGCCCCCAATTGCCGGACAGCGCCGGGAAAACAAGAAAAATAACAGAACCCAGCAGGGCGGCAATGGTAAAAACCAAAACCTGCTGACCAAAAATTCTGTTTTTAAGCTTTAAAGGCAATATAAGTACAGGCGTAAAAAAATTATGGAAATACCCGGTTCTTCTTTTATAAAAGAATAAAAAAAACTCAATTGCGGCAAAGCAAATCAATCCTGTCCAGGCAGCAATTACAGGAATATCCATTACAGATGTTAAAATTCCAAACAACAGTATAAAAAAACCAATCCATAAAAAATTAGATTTATACTGACGCAATCTTTCCCGCATGCTGCCGTAAGGTCTGCGGGAAAATAACTCGTCCAGCGGTTCTTTTAAAAGTTCGCCCAGGCCCGCAAGAATTCCCGCTGATATTACACCGGGAAGACCGCCATAAGAATAAGCCAGCAGTACCGGGAGCTGCAGTACCAGGCGTTTTTTATCCGCGGAAACTGCCAAAGCGACAGCAGCGGCAGCCGCCTGTAAAACAAACCAAAAAAGAAACGAATTTGAGATTCTGATTATTTCCATGGAAAAAGGAACAGTACCCAGGGCCGATGTAATTTTTTTTTCAATGCCGCCGCGCCAGGCAGTATTGGCAATGGGCATAAAAAAAAGACGATTATTGTTATTAATAAAAAATGAACTTAGTTTTTGGGCGTACCCGTCATTTCTGGGGTCAAAAGATTCAGTATTTTCCAAATATTGATCGAGGGGATAGGCCTTAAGACTGCCAAAATCATCAGCGTAAATATTGGCTGTAGATTCAGAATAAACCGGCTCAAAACCGCTGTTTGCCAGACTGTCCGCTATCAGGCTGTCCGGAGCATCTTTGCTGACTGTCAATACACAATATTTTTGGGGAGCAATAACAGCCGAATTTAGGGAAGCAGAAAAATGGAACAAAAAAAATACCGGAATACAGAGTATTATTGATATAAGAATTAATTGAACCGGAGGAAAAATCGGCTCCCCCAGGGAGCATGGCTTTTGCATGGAGCATGGTTTCTGCAGGGAACCGGGCTCACGCTGGAAATCATAACCAGGCATACGCCGCTGCGATAAAAGCGCCCAATAACGAGCCGACTATAACTTCAAGGGGAGAATGCCCCTGAATTTCCTTGACAGGATGGTAATCAAATCCAAGCCGTTCGCCGGTATTTTTACCAAGAAGATTAAGCGCCCTCGCCTGCAATCCTGAAGAACGCCGCACTCCCATTGCGTCGCGGATAACTATAAGGGAGAAAAAGAAACAAACAATAAAAAGTGTAGAACCGATACCCTCGCTTATTCCCACCGCCACTGTCAGGGATGCGACAGTTGCCGCGTGGCTGGAAGGCATACCGCCGGTCCGCCATATAATAATAGCAGCCAGTTCCCGCAGGGATTTTCTTCTGCGGCGGAACAAAACCACCAAAACTTTTATAATCTGAGCCAGGATCCAGCTAGTCAGAGAAGATAAAAAAACGACATTTTCAAATAATGGTCTTAACGAAAATGCACGGACAGCCATAAAAAATGACATTAATATAACGATTTACCAATTACAGTATGTTTGTCAAGCCATATACTTTTATAGTAGAATATACACATGCCCCTGAGCTTACTGGCCTCCAAAGACGATGATCAGCGCCGCCTGGACCGCGTACTGCGAATCGCCCTGCCTGGACTGCCGCTCTCCGCCATCTACCGTATGTTCCGCAGGGGAAAAATTACGGTTAATGGCAAAAAAGTCAAACAGGACGACAGGGTAAAAGCCGGAGATACAATAGAGATACGCAGTCCGGAACTGGAAATTCAGCAGGGGAAAAACATTGGGATCCAAAAAAATCCTGAAAAAGATTCCAATAAGGACGCAGCGGCAAAAAATACCCGGCATAATTACAGCATAGAGGACTTAATAATTTTTATGGGCGGCGGGATACTTGTCCTCAATAAACCAGCCGGGGTAATTGTACACGGACAGGACAGCCTGCAAGATTTGGTCCGCGGATACCTGGAACCCAGGATTGAACCTTCCCTCTCGTTTAAACCCGGACCGCTTCACCGTCTGGACAAAGAAACTTCCGGGCTTATCGTGTTTTCAACCGGACTGGAAGGCGCCAGGGGCTTCAGCGCGATGCTGCGGGAACAAAAAGTCCGCAAGTTTTACCTGGCCGTTGCTGACAGCAAAATCACCGCGGATGAGATCTGGGAAGACGAATTGGCAAGGGATATGAGTCTGAAGAAAACATTGCCGGCAGTTAACAGCGCAGGTATTGGCAGCGGAGCGCAAGGTGTCGGCGGCGGTAAAGTTATTGGCGGCGGCACAGCGCCGGCCTATCTGGGGAGAGCAGTAACCAAAATCAAACCGCTGGCTTTCTCGGCGCGGCACACACTTGTCCGGGCAGAAATCGTCACCGGGTTTACACATCAGATACGAGCCCAGGCCACGATACACGGACATCCATTATCCGGTGACCGCAAGTACAGCGGCGCTCCGCTGCCGGCTGGTATTGGCCGCGGTTTTCTGCTCCACGCCGGCAGACTGGAATTGGGCGATAATACTCTGCCGGGTATACCGCAAAAATTTACCGCGCCATTGCCGCAAAAATTTAGCCGGGTGGTAAAAATATTGTTCCCGGATTTTGATATATATGAGTCCCTTTGGGGGACATTATCAGCGAATCCATTTAAAATTGATGGTATCTTTTAACTCAACAATACCAAATTCATGATGATCGGCGGTGACAAGCGGCTTTCCCCTGACTGATGCCAGAGCAAGAGCAATAGAATCCGCAAATGATATATCGTATGTGGCTTTTAGGCGGCCTGCCTCTTTAAAGATAGATTCACCAAGGTCATCCATAAATATAATGGGTAATGACAACGCGTCATTTAAAACTGACTGGGCGTTTTCTTTTCCGTCATCCCGGTAAAACCCATAATAAACTTCCAATAAATTGAGTTTATGCATTATAAGCAAAATTTCACCATCATTGGCCCGATCAAAGAATTTTACCAGTTCTTCTGAACCTTTTTCTTTCTTAAAGAATGCAATAAGGGCGCAGGCATCAAGAATAAATTCTTCTTTCACCGGTCCAGTTCCTTTTCCCGGTTTTTCTGTTTTAAGTATCGGGCAGTTGAGAATGTACTGCTTTTGTATTTACCGTAAAGGCTGTGTATATTTTCTTGTTGTTTTGGATGGTCCTGGATATCTTTTAATTCTGTAAGCTTAATCTCAAATGGGAATCCGTTGTACATATTAACCTGACGTAAAAAAATGTTAATACCGTCAGAAATTGTGATACCTAATTTATTAAATATTAAATCAGCCGTTGCTTTTACTTCGGCGTCTGTCCGTATCTGGATAGTGGTATTTGCCATAATTTACTCCTTCTGTATAATAATATTATTAAAATACATGACATTGTCAATACAAAAATTTTTGGGAATACTTAAAAAAAAACGCCTCTGCCGCAAAAATTTAGCCGGGTGGTAAAAATATTGTTCCCGGATTTTGAAATAGATGATATAATGGAGCTGTCAAGAAATTGAAAACAGCGGCCAATACCAATGGCAAATGAGGTTAAAGATGAATAAAGTTCAGTTTATTTATGATTATCAATGTCCGTTCTGTAAAAAAGGTTTTGACATACTGGCGGAACTGCTTCCTGGTTATCCCAAAATTGAAATCGAATGGGTACCGGTCGAATCCAATCCCGGTCCGGGCGCCAATCCATGCATCGAGGCCTGTTACACAGCCATGGAACTGGGCGCCGATATGGTAAAATACAACGCCTCGGTTTTTAAGGCAATTTTTAACGAAGGCCGCAACACGAACAAACCTGATGTCCTGGCCGGCATTGCCGAAAAATTCGTTAACCGCGCCGATTTTTCCAAACTGTTAAAATCCGGCAAATACACTTCCAAAAACAAAGAAAACAACGATCTCGCCTACGAAAAAGAAGGCGTCTGGTATGTCCCCTCGCTGCGGGCCGGCGGCCTCAAGCTTGACGCCAAGGGCGGAGTCGGCATATCAAGGGACGAGCTCAAAGCTTTTTTGGAAAAGGCTAGCGGGTAAAGGTTTTGATACAGCGGGAGTTATCTTAAATGGTGGCTGTGTATCTTTTGGGGGTACCTCAAAATGTCCCTTGCCGAGGGTATTCCTGTCTTTGTATACTACGGTTCAAGGAGAAATTTATGCCACAGACCATGACTATAGACGAAAAATTGGCAATTTCTAACAAAGCGGGCGCATTATTAAAAGCTGGCGATGACGCAGGTTATATGCGTGTAATGAAAACCGCTCCATTGCCACCCTATATAGCGAAGGTAATCAAAGAAAAAGTGGGATCTGATTATTTACTGAATAGCGGCTGGAATTTATCGGAAGTAGAGGCAGAATTTGGATCTGATTGGATTGGTAAATAGCATAACTACCGCAACAACGAGCATTGATCATGGGCGCAAAGGTTTTACTATACGGGGGAAAGAACAGGAAGGGCGTATTTCTTATGAAACAGGTATTGAAAAAGCTATGACTACTTTTAAAGTAGCACAAGCTTCCGCAGACCCACAAGCAATGCTTATATCGGAATATACTTTCATAACACAAGAATTACAATTCTGTGAGAAGACAGATAAGGACTCAATAAACAGTCTTACCAAAGCTATACAAAGTTTTGATGATGCTTTTCTTGCTCTACAGGCTGTAGTAGAACCAGCTTACAAAATCACAGAAAAAACATATCCTCATAATGCTGCCTACCGTGTAATTGGCTTACCCAAAGACGCTTTCCACACTGCCTTTATATCGCATAAAACAAGGCTGAAAAATATACTCCGTGCACCAGGCGTTGACCTTATAGAAAAAGCTCTGCTCAAACAACGGTTTATTAACCTTTCCGCTGCTCAAGCCGCTTATAATGAGTTGCAGAAGAAAGCTTTTGATTAATGTTATGGCTTCACTCGAAATGAAGTTGAATTGTCATCACTTTCAAATTAAACAGGTTTGGGTTTAATGAAGCCGGTAAAAGATACAAAAGTGATTTATTACTTCCTCCTGTTTTAGATACAAAAGGCTGGAAATTCAGCCGTGAGCAAGCAAATGAAAGATAAGGCATTTTAAGATACGAATGTTCTGATTTATCTATATTCCGAAAACGAATATAAGAAACGGGAAACGCGTATCAAATTTTGAATGCCCATTATTGCGTAACCAGTCTCCAGGTGTTTAATGAAGTCAGCAATGTATGGTTTAAAAAATTTGGCTGGGACGGAGCAAAATTCCGGAAATACATGGACAATATAGAAATGGTTAGTGATGAAATCCTAATGATAGGACGAGGTACAATAAGGACAGCTCTTTCTCTGAAAGATCGGTATGGATACTCGTATTATGATTGTTAATGCTGGCTTCTGCCCTTGAAAGCAACTGCGGCTTAATAATGACCGAAGATATGAATACGATATTGAATCTGAAAACGGGGGGTAAGTATACAACTCATTATGTTTATGAGATTGTAGATTAATAGATTGACTGAAGTCACGGATTTCTTCGATAATGGCTCCGTCCTGTTCCTATTATTTCTATGCAATTTCCGCAGCCAGCTTTCTTATTTTGGCCTCAATTAGTTTAATGATCCTTATAAATTCCGCATCGTCTTTACCGGTTGGGTCATCCA
>WQZG01000051.1 GCA_009780855.1 Treponema sp. | reverse complement strand
TGTTTGATGATTGAGTAATAAATATGTCCTCCTTTGGCAGGGGGACATTTCTATTGATTTTTAACTGGATGGGGACATTTCTATTGAACGCAATAGGGGACATTTTCACTGATTTTCAACATAGCGCGCGAGGTTATTTTTCGCGCGAGGTTATTTGTTGGCGCGCGGGGTGAAAATTTTATCGATGGATGAAAACTTAGCGGGATGTAAACTCTGCCGCGGGCGAAAGTTTTTTCATATAAAAATATCATATAAAAATACCTATTGTAAAATAAATTAACTTCGTCTATAATCTCCAATAACCGCATTTTATACAATAAAGCAACAGTAACAAAAGGCTTTGGAAAGAACCCATATTATTTATTACAGAAGGCTGCCATGAAAGTGGTCTATCTTTATTGTGAATCCAATGTGATCCGAATACCGTTTTATAAATATGAAAACGGAATAAAACGCGATGAGGAATTATTCAGTCTGTTTTGCAAAAACAACGGTATATGGGACGCAAAGAATCAGCAATTTTTATTTCCGCGAAATTCCGGTGATAATTTTATCCGGGGAATTGTTTCAAAGAATGTGAGTATCTATGTATTGGTCAGGGAAAATACATCCCTGCCTCCGGAAATTCACGGTTTCCTGGAACGGCCCTGGAAAAAAGAGACTGCCGATCACGAAATTTCCCAATACGAAATATCCCAAAAATCATGTTTGCCGTTAAAAAGATCGTTTATGCCTACAGCCCTGCCTCTGCCTTCAACCCTGTCTTCTGTTCCGGCTTCTGTCCCGCCTTCTATCCCGTTTTCTATTAAAAGTTTACTGGAACAGGAATTTTATCCGCGGCCGCCGGAAAAATTCGATGCATACTGGCAGGAAAAACTTGAAGATTCAATGCGCGCGGTTAAATACAGTTCACGCACTGTGCAGGCCTATCTCTATTATAACCGCCTGATCTGCCGGACACTGCAAAAACCACCGGAAAAAATCCGGCCGCCCGACATTACGCAGTTCCTGGCAGGTATGGAAAAAAACAGGGCGTTCTCCGCTTCATCAATAAATCTTGCCATAAGCGCAGTTAAATATTTTTATAAATCGGTTTACCTGGATAACATAGTCAAGGACCAGCGCAGGCCGCACAGCGATAAAAAAATCCCCATGATTCTTGATACAACAGAAATATTAAAAATTCTTGGCGCGGAAAAAAACCTTAAACACCTGCTGCTTCTTGTACTCGCCTATTCGTCGGGGCTGCGTGTCAGCGAAGTCGTAGCGCTTAAAAAAGAACATATCGACCAAAACCGAAAGGTCATTTATGTGGATCAGGGGAAGGGGAGAAAAGACCGGTTAACGGTACTTTCGGAAAGGGCGAATCTGCTATTAAACAGGTATTACGGCATAAACAAGATCAACGTTTGGCTTTTTCCGGGCAAGCCGCAGAACAACCATCTGTCGATCCGTTCGGCGCAGTATATTTTTGACAGAGCCGTTGAAAAAGCCAATATCGTCAAAAAGGTTTCGATACACAGCCTGCGCCATTCCTTTGCCACCCATCTGCTGGAAAACGGAACCGACATCCGCTATATCCAGGCGCTGCTTGGGCATACCAGCCTGCGTACAACCGAACGCTATACCCATGTGGCCCGGGGAAATATTCTGAATATTAAAAGCCCGTTTGACGGTATTTGCTGATTTAACTGTGTTGCAAATTTAACTGTTAACAAAAATCCGTATTTGGTATATCTTTTTAATTGCATTAATACGGCTACTTATGGAGGACTTTTTTAAATGAGCGAAACAATTGTGCTTGCTTATTCCGGGGGACTGGATACTACTGTCATTTTACCCTGGCTTAAGGAGAATTACAGGGATTGCAGGATTATTGCCTGCTGTGTAGATGTAGGCCAGGTTGATGATTATGAGAAGATAAAAAAGAAAGCTATCGCGACCGGCGCCGACAAGGTTTATGTCATTGACGCAAGGGAAGAATTCGTTACGGATTTTATTTATCCGATGGTAAAGGCCGGCGCGGTATACGAGAGCAAGTACCTGCTGGGAACTTCCGCGGCGCGTCCGTTAATCGCAAAGAAGCTGGTCGACATCGCGCTTAAGGAAGGCGCTACCGCGATTTCCCACGGGGCGACAGGCAAGGGCAATGATCAAATCCGTTTTGAGCTGACAATTAAAGCGTTCGCGCCTCTTATAAAAATTATTTCACCCTGGCGTATCTGGGATATCAAGTCCCGCGATGAAGAAATGGATTATCTAAGGAAGCACGGCCTTGAAGTCCCCATGAAGAAGGAACAGAGCTACAGCCGCGATCAAAATTTGTGGCACTTAAGCCATGAGGGCCTTGATTTGGAAAACCCGGCTTCTGAACCGGATTACAATAAATTACTGCAGTTGTCTGTGACGCCGGAGAGCGCGCCGGACAAAGCTGTATACGTAAACATTGAGTTTGAAAAAGGTATACCGGTTAAACTGAACGGAAAAAGCGCCGAACCAGTAGCCCTTATTAACAAGCTGAATGATATCGGCGGCAAAAACGGTATTGGTATTATTGATATTGTGGAAAACCGGGTTGTCGGCATGAAGTCAAGGGGCGTTTATGAAACTCCCGGCGGCACCATTATTTACGCGGCGCACAGGGAACTTGAGAACCTCTGCCTTGACCGCCAGACGGTCTCATTCAAAGCGGTTGCCGCACAGAAACTGGCGGAGCTGATTTATTCCGGCGAATGGTATACGCCGTTAAGGGAGGCGTTGTCGGTTTTTATTGACAAGACCCAGGAACCTGTTACCGGAAGCGTCAAATTAAAGCTTTACAAGGGGAACATTGTTCCGGCGGGAAGTTCTTCGCCTTATTCATTGTATAACGAAGAAATAGCCAGCTTTACCACCGGCGGTCTTTATGATCACAAGGACGCGCAGGGATTCATTAATCTGCTTGGTCTGCCGATGACAGTCAGGGCGCTGATGAATAAAACACTTGAGAAGAAAGCGCCTGCGAAGAATGCGTCTGCAAAGAAGACGTCTGCGAATAAGACGCCGGTAAAAAAGACACCGGCAAACAAAAAGCCGGCCAATAAAAAATGAAATTATGGGGCGGCCGTTTCTCGGCGGCGACAGACGAACAGGCGGGTAAATTTCAGTCCTCTATTGAATTTGATCAGCGGCTTTACCGGCATGATATCAACGGAAGCATTGCCCATGCGAAAATGCTTGGAAAGCAGGGGATAATATCCGGGCAGGACGCGGAACTGATAACAAAAGGACTCAGCGGAATCCTGGCCGATATTGAAAGCGGCGCCCTGGCAATTGATCCTGAGGCGGAAGATATCCATTCATTTGTAGAATCGGAACTTGCCGCCCGTATCGGGGACGCCGGCCGGCGGCTGCACACCGGCAGAAGCCGCAATGACCAGGTGAGTCTGGACATGCGGATGTACGTCGTGGAAGAGATTGACGGGATAAAAACCAGGCTTGTAAAACTCCTTGAAGCGATTCTTGAGACGTCTAAACTGCATACAGGTTCCATAATGCCGGGTTTTACGCATATGCAGAAAGCCCAGCCGGTGACGCTGGCCCATTATCTTCTCGCGTATTTTATGATGTTTGAACGTGATTACAAAAGGCTGCAGGACTGCCGTGAAAGAACCGATGAAATGCCGCTCGGAGCTGGAGCCCTGGCTTCAACAACTTTTCCGCTTGACCGTGATTATGTCAGGGAGCAGCTTGGCTTTGCCCGGATTACCGGCAACAGCATTGACTCGGTATCGGACAGGGATTTTTGCATAGAATTTGTTTCCTGCCTTTCAGTTGTTATGATGCATTTAAGCCGCTTCTGCGAGGAACTGGTATTATGGTCAACAGACGCTTTTGGTTTTGTTGAAATGCCGGATTCGTATTCGACCGGTTCTTCGATGATGCCGCAGAAAAAGAACCCTGATATGGCAGAACTTATCCGCGGTAAAACCGGCCGTGTTTACGGCAGCCTGATTACTCTTCTTACAGTGATGAAGGGGCTGCCCCTCGCTTACAACAAAGATATGCAGGAAGACAAGGAAGCGGTATTCGGCGCGGCCGATACAGTTAAAAACTGCCTGTCTGTTTTCTGCGGAATGTTTGGCGGTCTGGCATTTAATACCGGCGCCATGTACAAAAGCGCGCTGGGCGGGTACACGAACGCTACCGATGTTGCCGACTGGCTGGTAAAAAAAGGCCTGCCATTCAGGGAGGCCCACCGGATTACCGGGGAGCTGGTCCTGTATGCCATTGAAAAGAAAACAGGAATTGAAGAACTTACCATTGAGGAATTCAAAAAATTTAGCGGACTTTTTGATGAATCAATTTACAGCAGTATATCTGTTGAAGCCTGCGCAGAAGCGAGAAACCTTGCCGGCGGACCGGCAAAGAGCGCCGTCTTAAAGGCTATTGAGGAAGCGCAGGATTTTATAAACAAGACTAAATAAATTTCATTCCTGTCTGAGCCCTTTTGGGACAGCAAAAATTTCGGAGTATACAAAAGCTTTTTGATATTCTGGAAGATTTCCAAGTCTGGCCGAAAGGCTCTGATGCTGCGCCGGCATTACAGGAATTTCGGTATTGGGAGGCAAATCAGAGGCTGCCTTTGCGGCGGCAGCCGTTTTTGCAGCCGCCGCTGATCCTGCCCGTGATGCGGCCGCTGTCTTTGACGCAGTTGTCTTTGACGCAGCGGCGTTTGTTTTTATGTCTGCTCTGGTAAATGTATTTATTACTGAATTTTCATCTTCTTCAAAATGAAGCCTGTATGTCTGCTCCGGTTCATCGTCCGTTTGCTGCCGGCGTTTCCTGACAACCATATAACGAATGACAAGTAAAATTACGACAGGTATTAATATGACAATGCTGTTGCCGGCAATCAAATCAAACATTGTTATTTGGCTCCCGGGGCCTTGACTGGGTTAACCTGGGTTCCGGCCGCCTCGTGTCCGATGGAAGTGCGCATGTCGGTATCGGCCTGGAGGTTCTTGAGCCTGTAATAATCCATAATGCCAAGCTGGCCCTTTCTGAAGGCTTCCGCAATGGCCAGCGGAATCTCGGCTTCCGCAAGAACTACTTTTGCGCGGTTTTCCTGAACCATGGCTATCATTTCCTGTTCCTGGGCCTGGGCAGCGGCCCTGCGTTTTTCGGCCTCGGCCTGGAAACGGCGCTTGTCAGCCTCTGCCTGGTCAGCCTGGAGTTTGGCGCCGACGTTCTGGCCCACATCAATGTCGGCGATATCAATGGATAGGATTTCGAAAGCCGTGCCGGCGTCAAGTCCTTTTTTGAGTACTGTTTCCGAAATTGTATCCGGATGTTCCTGCACCGCTTTCCAGGATTCGGATGAACCGATGGTAGTAACAATGCCTTCGCCTACACGGGCGATAATGGTTTCTTCGGTGGCCCCTCCTACCAGGCGTTCGATATTGGAACGCACCGTGACCCTTGCCTTGACGCAGAGCTGGATGCCGTCCTTGGCGACCGCGTCGATGGTGACTTTTCCTTTTGATGAATCAGGGCAGTCAATCACTTTTGGATTGACGCTTGTTCTTACGGCTTCAAGAACATCGCGTCCGGCCAGATCGATGGCGGCCGCGCGCTGGAACGGCAGCGGGATGTTTGCCTTGTTTGCCGCGACCATGGCCCGGCTTACCTTCATTACATCGCCGCGCGCAAGAAAGTGGGTTTCAAGCATGTCGCTGGCTACCTCAATCCCGGCCTTTGTCAGCATGATCCTGGAATCGACAATTACACCGGCGTCAACATGCCGCAGCCACATACCGATTATTTTGCCCATACCCACATACGCGCCGGATAAAAGCGCGCGGAACCAGAGTCCAAAAAACCTGAAGAATAAAATCAAAAATCCCAGTACTATTATTCCAATAATCACAAAAACGATCATTAAAAGCATTATGTCCTCCTTACTATTATCCTGTTTCCCCTGACACGGGTAACAATGATTCCCCTGCCTGCATCCACGAATTCGCCGTCAGCCTCGACAGCATAAATTTTCCCGTCAAACACCGCCTTGCCCGACGGCCTAAGCACCGAATCGGTTACTCCGATTTTACCTACGAGCGCTGTGTAATTTTCATCATCATCAAAGGACGGCGATGATACCGCGCCGGAGGCCTTTGTATCCGGATCCGGTCCGCCGGCAGTTCCCGTGATCTGGGTTTTGAGCATAATCCGATCAAAAATTTTTAAGCGCGGACCGGCGAGCGCGATGATTGCGATTCCGGTAATTGCCGCTATTATTCCTATAAATACAACCATGGCGTTCCTTCCCAGAAGTGCCCATTCCCAATCGGCGCTGGGGATTATAAAGTCCTGCATTGAAAGAATAAGCGAAAGGCCGATTAGCAGGAACCCCGCAATTCCTGCGATTCCAAACCCCGGGAAAATAAAAAATTCGGCAGCAAGCAGGCCCAGGCCGGTGATAAAAAAAACAATCTCCAGCGGCTGTACCCGGCCCAGAAGCGCGCCTGTTCCAAAAACCAGTAAAAAACACAGGATGCCGGTTAAACCCGGTATTCCAAACCCCGGAGAACTTAATTCGAAAAAAAGAAGCACCAGCCCCCCGATTATCAATATTACCTGTACTGCCGGTGTTGTTAAAAATGAAATTACGGTATCAGTCATACCGGGGCTGGATTCTTCAGCATCGCCGGATACTCCCAGTGAAGCAAACAGGCTTTCCTGGTCAGCGGCAATTGATGCAAGACCGTAGCGGGCAGCCTCACCCGCTGTTAACGAAAGAAGTTTTCCCGGAGATGAAATAACGCGGATACGCTGCGCGCTGATTCCTGCGGCATCCATCCTGTCCAGTTCGCTTTTGGATACGAGTCTGGTCTGGCCGTCGATGACAGCTTCCCATAGTTCTACATCATAATCCACCATCGCCAAAGCGATATCTACCGGATGATTGTTGCGTTCGGCCAGGGCAGCCATTTGGGCGCGGACAGCGGATACGGTTTTTTCGCCGGCCGAAACAGTTGAACCGTCCGCGCCGGCAGTCACCGGAGCCGCTGCCCCGATTGATGTACCGGGCGCCATAAAAATTTTTGAACATGAGAACGCGATCAGGGCCCCGGCCGACCAGCTTACGCCCATGGAAGATTCGCTGCCATGAACCCAGGCAATCGTTTGGGAATCTTTTATTGACATTATAAAAGAAGCAATCTGCAGCGCGGTATCCACCCTGCCGCCGAATGTATCAATGTCAAAAATAATGTACTCGGCCTTTTCGTTTTTGGCTTTCTGCGCTTCCCGCCGGATAAAAGCCGCCAGAGAAGGCTCGATATCACCGCGGACAGCGATAATCCGCACAGGCGCTGTCTGCTGGGGCATAACCGGAGCCGCGATAAAAAACATGGAAATTAAAAACAATAATATGTTTTTATGAAATAATTTCATTTCTCCTGCGGGATCAGTTCCCTTCTTTGATAATTTCTATCCGGATACCGTCTGTCTGATCCGGTTCTTCTTTTGGAGGAATGGTAACTTTTAAAATTCCGTTTTTATAAACGGCTTTGACTTTTTCCTGGGCGTATTTGTCCAGGGGGACAAAGTATTTTTGTTTTTCGATATCCTTCATCTTGAGACGGCGCTTGAAATACCTGTTGCCGGAGATTTCTCCCTGTGTAATTTCGTCCGGTGAATCCGGCCGCGGTATATTGGCGGAAAATACCATGTAATCGCCCTGGAAAGACAGGCTTATATCCTTTTCGTCAAATCCTGCCAAAGCGAATTCAAAGATAAGGCTCCGATCCGAAGTCATGTAAACATTCATCGGAGGGTAGGAATAGTTTGGATAATAATCGGTATTTTCGTTAAAAGACCAGCATGCGCCGGGGCCTCTTTCTGTTTCCCCCGTACTGCCAAAAGGCGTAAATTTTCGCTGAAACTCGTCAGAAAAATCCTGGGCCGCTTCGAAAATTTCATCAAACACAGTGCCCAGATCCATTGAACCTCTGGTTCCGAATCCTTTAGGTCCTTTCATAGGAACCTCCTTGCTGCCGGCCCGAAAGCCCGGCTGAATTGAGCCCTCGCAAAGACGGGCTTAACTGTCAATTAATGACAGATTCTTTGTATATTATTACACAGAAACTTTTAGTTTACAATCCGGCGGTTTACAATCTGCGTTTTACATCAATGCGGTTTATATCGGCGTTTTATTTTGATTATATCTGCTGGTTAATATAATGAAATTCATCGGCGGGAAAATGGCTGCGAAACCTTAAAAAACCCAGGGCCGCGATAAACATAAGCAAAACCCCTGATGCTGCGGCCGCGCCTTCATTTAGACCCGGAAAAACAAGTTTTATGATCAGGAAACCGGCAATAAAGCCCAATAACGGAACCAGGAGAGCAGGTATGGACTGGGCCGCGATTGAGGACGGGTTTGACCCGACTTCAACGATCTGTCCTTTTTCCAGTAATAAATTTTTTGGGTTTTTTGCAGCAATAAGGATAGTTTTTTGTTTACATTCAGCACTCATACAGCCAAAACAGGAAGCGTCCGCGATATTGTTTTTTTGGACAATCACTTTTTTACCTTCAAACCCGAATACTGTCGCCCTGAAAAAGCGGCGCGCCTCTTTAAGACACTCGCCGGTTTTATCCATTTGTAACAGCTTCGTTTGAAACAACTTCGTTTGAAACAACTTCGTCCGGAATTTCATCATTTGCCGATGTTTCGGGAGCAGGCTGTACCGGTTTTCTGATGCGTTCGATTGAAATGGCCCTGCCGTCAGTTCCAAGATCGAGGAGGACACCTTCCATCTGAGGTTTATCCCAGGCATCTCTGGTCCAGTCCTGAATTCCGGAGAGGTATTCGCCGATCTTTGCATCTGTGTCGCAGCCGCCTACAGAAACGCTGCTTCCGGTCCGGCCCGCGTCGGTAATGTAAGCGGTTCCTTCGATGATTTGTTCATCCGCGGTCTGAACCCTGCAGTGCGAACCTATAATCGCGGAACAATGGCCCGCGGCCATGGCCAAAAGCGTTTGTTTTTCTCCTGTAGCCTGGGCATGGAAATCAAGTATTACCATGGAAGTTTCCTGCCTTAATCTCTCAAGCAGGGCAGGCAATCCGGAAAATGGGTTATTGCTGTGGATTCTGCCGAAACCGTTCTGTCCCAGAAGGACTGCGACCGCGATTTTTTCGCTGCCGCATTTAAAAACCCTGGAGCCTGTGCCCGGCGCTTCTATATTCAGATTATCTGGTCTTAAGACATAATTGATTTTTTCGAGATTTTCGGTCAAATCTTTTTTGTAAAAACAGCATTCGCCTGTAGTAAGCACCCTGGCGCCCAGTTTATGAATATAGGCGGCGTGATTCCGCCCAAGGCCGTTCCCGCCGGTCGCTCCGTCGGCACAGGCAATTATAAAATCGGGATTTTTTTGCTGAATTAATTCCGGGAGAGCCTTTTTGTAGGCATAAACTCCTGCTTTGCCCACTATTTCGGCTATATAAAGGATTTTCATTTTACCGGATCAGTATATATGATTTCCGTCAGAAGAAAAAGATTGGGTCAGTATACGTTCAAATTCGGCGGCCGCAATGTAATCTTCCAGTTCCCTGCAGGTATCCCGGAGGTTGTAAAGGGCGTCGAAATAACGCGGAAAAAGACTAACGGCTTCTTCAAAACAATCCCTGGCTTGTTCATAATTTCCTTCGCTGAAGTAGAGAACTCCCAGATTATTCCAGATTTTGGGAGATGAAATATCCCTGTAAAGTGCCGCCTGGTAACAATCCTCTGCCATATCAAACTGCTGTAATTCGTAATAAATGAGTCCCATGGCGCCCCATGCATCGGCCTTGCTCCCGTCAATGCTTATGGATTTATTAAAACTTTCAAGCGCCGACTGGTATTCGCCTGTATGCTGCTGGGCAATCCCCAGATTTAACCAGAGCATGGGATTACCCGGTTCAATAATCAGGGCCTTGTGGAAAATTGAGATGGCTTCGTGCGGCCGGTTTGCTTCTGTAAGAGCGATCCCGGATTGATTCAATGTTGATGTGTTTTCCAAAATTCCCTCCTATGTATAAATATACCGCAAAAGGCCGAATAATACTATAAATATTTTATTTTTTATGATATATTTTATTCAATATGCTTAAAACAGAGAGTGAATTGTGAATAATATAACCGAATTCAACGATTTAACTTCCGAACATGAACTATTCACATTTTTATACGATAAAATTATTACCAAAGAAATTACCGTATTTTCCAAACTTAAGGAATTTGCGGCGCCCGCCCTTAGGTATCCCAAGTCTCATCCGGTCATACTCAGATTATTTAACCTTATAAAAAAGCTCAATTGGGGTTTTTTTGAAAACATCACTCCGGAATCCCATAAAAGGCTGTGGAGGGAACTGGTAATTCCGGACAAGCAGTTTCCGGACGCCGGTGATTTAAAAACGACTCTCCAGATTTCCAACCTGTACATAGCAATGCTTGATATACACGGTTATACCCAGTTTTGCATGGATTCCAGAAAAAATCTTTCCATGATGCATACCCTGGACTGGTCAATCAATCACGATATCGGCAACATTTCCACCAAATGCCAGGCTGTAAGCCAGAGGGAACGCGGCGATGAGATCGTTGTTATTGCTGCCAGCGCTTCTGACGCACTGATGGTTACACTGGGTATTATTGATTATTTTGGAAAAACCAATGTTATGGATGATCCGGTCATTTCGACCAAACGCAACAGTCCGGCGGACGCGCTTCCGGTTTTTAAAATCTCGGCAGGCATAACGGGAGGAAACACCCAAAGCCCGTTAATCATTACGGAGAAGGGGAGTCTCTCCGGATTCCTGCTGAATTCCGGAGCCAGGCTGCAGACCAGGGCCAACGAACTATCCCCGAAGGAATCCAGGATCATGGTGGCCAAACAGGTTTACATGAATTACATAAAAGAAAATGAAAGGGATAAATGCAGCATTTTTAAGGGTAATAAAATTTATTTTCTGGATACCGGCCAGATTGAATTCAAGGGTGTGCAGATACCTACCTGCGAGGCCGTTTACAGCGACGCCGACAAATACAAGGAAAAATTCAGCGAGGAGCTGACAAAACTGTTCGCATCGATCCAGAACAATCTTTGGGAGCAGCGGATTTTTGTCGACATCATGGAACTGCTTGCCCGCTCTGCCCAGGTAATGCCAAAGTTCACGGTAGTACCGGCCAAACCCGTGTACGGCATGCAGACGATTACTAACGAATCTTTTATCCAGCTTTGCCGCATCGCTATCAAGGCTTACAATACCGACGAAGATTACAATACCGCCGTTGACATACTAAAAAATTTTATTTCCCTTATCGAACAGATCCCCCAGTACGAGCGGCTTATTCTTGATTATCTTAAGGGAGTTACCGCCAATTACGACATGCTCCTTGATTCGTACAACGGGACCATTGAAAAAGAAATTGACGCACGCGCCCAGGTTATATTCCAGGGCAATTATTTCAAGGCCTGGACAGCGGCAAAGAACGCTGTTTCGGTTTACGAGAAGTTAAAAGCCATGGGCCGCAAGAGCCCGGAAGTCCCCAAGAAAAAAGCCCTCTGGTTTAATCTGATAAAGCAAAACTCCGATAAGATGGAATTTGTACTCCACTCCGGGAAGAAGTAAAAAAAACGTAATTCACTTTACCTGGAAGAATTCGATTACTTCCTTGTCCGGGCCGCAGACGAATGCTATTACCGACGGTAAATTTCCACCCAGGTCTACATCTTTGGGTTCTGTGCGTTTTGTCGCGCCCGCTTTTATTGCCAGATCGTAAGCGGCCCTTGCGTCATCCGTACGCAGAGCGATATGGACCCAGTGCGCATTGGTTTCTTCTGCGCCTTCTCCGCGCGGCATAATTTCCAAAACAGCGTTATTGCCGACGTCCATGAGGTTTATGGTTTTTCCTGTATTTCCCATCGGGAAACTAAGAATAACTTTACCGCCCAGTTTTTTATAAAAATCAAGGCTCTTCTGGGAATCTTTGACTATGAGGCCGATATGGTGAAATCCGTTGATTTGCATATTTACTCCTATATTGTGCGGTTTTACCGCACTTTTTAATCATAGGGAAGCATAGCTTCCCAATTACTCCTATATTGTGCGGTTTTACCGCACTTTTTAATCATAGGGAAGCATAGCTTCCCAATTACTCCTGTTGGCAGATTTTATAATTTATCTTGAATGAAGACAATATCCTTCCTGGCAATTGCGGCGCATGGAGGCGGGCAAGTTTTGGCCGGGGAATAGTATGTATTGACAAAATAAACTATATGATTAATAATCCTTAATAGTATTTAGTATCATAAATATGATCCGGAGGAAATAAAAAATGAAAAGTATTACGACACTGGACCTGCAATACGCGCACAGGTTCTATAGGTTCAAAGGCGAGGCGCAGTATCTGCACGGACATACGGGAATACTGACCCTTGAAGTTGAGGATACGGTTAATACGGGAGTTAATATGGTATTTCCCTGTAATGAAATCAAGAAAACCGCCTGGGAAGTTTTGCAGAACTTTGACCACGCCCTTGTCCTGCGGGAAGATGATCCATTGCTTCCCGCTATCCTGTCGGTGTACGAAAAGCAGGGCATCAAAAACGGCGCCCCGACCAATAAGCAAAAAGGTCCTGCCTTTAAAACCGATCTCGCAACAGCTTACCCGGAATGCCGCCTTGTTGTTACCAAAGAAAGCATGACTGTCGAAGGTATGATTAAAATCGTTTACGAATTGCTCAAGGATAAGCTGAACATCGTCAGGATTACGTTTACAAGCGGAGTAAACGGCGCGACAGAAGAATATAAATCCAGCAGGGAGAGGGCGCGGTGTCCGCTGTGCGGAATTGCCTTAAATGAAAACGGCGTCTGTCCAAAATGCGGATACAGGGCCCAGTAATTTTTTAAAACAGAATTATGGTTTAAAATTCATCATCGTTATGGCAGTAAGAGCAATAAATGTTCTTACTGCCGTACTTTTCTTTTTTTACCGCACTCTGTACAGGTACCCATAAACACTATGTCATGTTCATCAACCTGGAAACCGTACTTTTTGTGTACCAATTCATCGATTCCCGGAACATATTCAATTTCCACATCGAAAATTTTTCCGCAGTTTTTGCATCTGCAGTGATAATGCATTTCTGCATGGCTGTCATATCTTTCCAAACCATCCTGCAGTGAAACCGCGCGTATTAACTTATTTTTGGCAAGCTGTCTTAGATTACGGTAAACGGTTGTTTTACTGATGGATGGGTATTCTTTTTGAATTTCAGCATATATATCTTCTACGGTTGGATGTGTTTTTAATTTTTTAAGAACATCCAGTATTATTTGGCGCTGTAATGTATTCCTCTGCATATGAATCACTAAATTATACTTAAATTATTCTTATTGATTATACTTGTCAATAGATTATTTTTCCTGTTGCTGAGTAAAAACAGAAACAGGCCCCCGCCCATTATTTTATAATATTGGTAAAGTTGTTATTATTTTATATATGCAGAGTAAAAAAACAGGTTTTATTGTTACTGCGGGCCATCTGGATATTGAATGGTACCAGCCGCTTCGTTCGTACCGCTTCTGGACAATCGAAGCGCTGGATGATCTTGTGCAAATAGGGCGGACAAGAAGCGACTTTAAGACTTATGTGCTGGACGGCCAGGTTTATCCGCTTGAGGAATATCTGGAGGTAAAGCCGCAGAATGGATCTTTGATGGCTGACTATGTTAAAAAAGGGCTTTTGGCGGTTGGTCCTTTTTATACCCAGTTTGATGAATGGATTCCGGGTGCGGAAGCCATTATCCGAAATTGTCTTTACGGCGACAGGAAGGCCAAAAAATACGGCAAAAAAATGATGGCCGGTTATCTGCCCGATAATTTTGGACATCCGCTGCAGATGCCGCAGATTCTTCTTGATTTTGGTCTTGACAGTATTCTTTTTATGCGCGGAATGCCGGAAACAGGCGGCGATCATCCGGATGAATTTATTTACAGGGGAATTGACGGCAGTGAAATTTTCGCGAGCCATTTTAGGGACGGGTATGGGGGCGCTTTTGATCTTTTTAAGCCGACCGACGGGCTGCAGCCGCGCTCAATGCCCTATTACGATAAATATATTTCGTACGAATGGCACAGGGAGCTTGCAGATCATGATGATCCGCAGCGCATTGCCGAGAGTTTGATTCGGAACGCCGGGAAACTGGAAAAAAATTATCCTTCCGGGGTAATTCCGCTGATAGCCGGATATGATCATTTGCCGCCGCAGATCAATATAGGGGATTCGGTAAAAAGAGCAAATGAAATTCAGGATAAATTTGAATTCGTTATGGGTTCAGCAGAGGACTATGTCCGTCTCGCCCGTCAGCGTATGAAAAATCCCGCTGTTTTTGATATGGAGCTGACAGGTTCCCGCTATCGGGTAATCTTGCTGGGCGCCCAGTCTGCCAGGACTTATTTAAAGCGGCAGAATTTTGGCTGTGAGGCTATGCTTGTACGTTACGCGGAGCCGCTTGACGCTATTGTTTCTGTCCTGGGATTTAATATCGATCGCACCCTGTTTGATGAAGCATGGAAATTTATGATGATGAATGCGGCCCATGATTCGATTCACGGTTCAAGCACAGACGAAGTTCATGTTGAAATGGAAGCCCGGTATGCGGCGGTCCGCCAAATTGCTTCCGGTATTACGCATCAGGCCTTAAAATTTATAGGCAGCAGGATTAAAAAATGGTGGACAGGAGATCAGAGGGGTATTGTTGTTTACGCTCCTGCCGGATCAGGTTTTATGCAGACAGCAGAAGTCTGGCTTCCCTGCGGCGGCAGTGACATCTCAATAACCAGGAAAGACGGCGTCCCTGTTGCAACACAAATTTTCCCATCCCGGGAAATCCAGCGCAATTCCAGGGGAGAACCGCGCAACAAGCCTTTCCCGGAAGAACCTTTTAGACGCGTTATTTTCTCGGATAAATTTTACCAGAATTCGATCTCCGAATATATAATGGTTTATGGAAAAAATCCGGTTAATACCAAATTAATATGCGGCAATGATTTTTTGGAAAATGAATTCTTAAGAATTGAATCCAGGGGCGCCGTAATTAACCTGTATGACAAACGCCTTGGAAAATGGTTTTATAATCTGAATTTGCTTGAGGATACAGCTGAAACCGGCGACGCCTGGGACAGTTCGCCTGCCTGGACACCTACAGAAACTATCTGCAGTACACAGGGATGTTTTACATGTACCCTTACCGAACAGGGGCCTGTCAAAGCTGTGCTTAAGGTAAGCGGAAAACTTAACGTTCCCGCGTATCTGGATGATAACGAGAAGAGAAGCGCCCAGCGGATTGATCTTGGTATTGTTTTTGAAATTGCGCTTTTTGACGGCGTTCCGCGGGCCGATATAAAACTTGTTCTTGACAATACGGCAAGGGACCATAAAGTAAGGCTGCATGTACTTACAGGATTAAAGACTAAAACTGTCCGCTCCCAGGGGCATTTCGCAGTTATTGACAGGCCAACAAGAAGAATCGAAGAGGAGGACACATGGGCTCAGCCTCCCAGCGAAACCATGCCATGCCGTGAATGGGTTGCGTTTGAATCCGGTGATATAGGTTTCGCGGTCGCGTTTAAAGGTATTTATGATTACGGAGCCGAGTACGATCAAACCGCGCGCCAGGCCGGGCTTTACCTGACATTAGTCCGCGGGTTTGGCCTGATGTCCCGGATTAATATGCCCATGCGCAGGGGAAGCGCGTCGCGGGCCATACTAACACCGGGAGCGCAATGCCCGGGAGAAAATATTATCGAATGGTCGTATATCCCGTACAGTGTGTGCGGGAACGACAGGGCGCCGTTTATTGATTTGGCCAATAGTTTTCTTTATGAGCCGGCCGCGCATCTGGTGCGTTCCAGAGACCGGATTGATGATATTGATTGTATTGAGCCGGTTTATGAAATTCAGAATAAAAATCTGCAGTTCTCCTCTTTTAAGAAGTGTATTGACGGAGACGTGTATATCCTGAGGTTTTATGAAAATCAGGGTGTTCCTGTACAAGCCATTATCAGAGTGTCGCCGGTTTTTAAGAAATGTATTTTGTCAAACATGAATGAACAGGACCTGGGAGAACTCATTATTAAAGATAACAATGTATTGGCAGATATTGGAGCCTATAAAGTACTGACATTGAAACTTTTTATGTAAGGTAATCCGGAATTCTGTGAGCGAGAGGGCGTCTTTTTATGGAATTAAAAATTTTATCATTGTAAGGTTTGAATTTGAGTTTACCGTTTTCTGTATATAAAGGGGCGCCGGGGTCGCTGTTTTTTTGCAATGCCGAAAGCCATTCAATTAATGCCGACTGCATTGTTTTTACCTGCCCGGCATAATTGGGATTTCTTGCCAGGTTTTCTTCCTCACAACCGTTTGAAATGTCGTATAATTCATGTTCGCCGCCGTTCAGATAATAAATGTATTTCCATTTTTTGGTCTGAATGGAAAACCATCCGCCGCCTGCGGCCGAATTCGATACCGAGTATTCGCGTTCAGGCGCTTTCCCGGAATAGGTTTTTAACAAATCCAGGCCGTCCGCCCGGGGCGGCGCGCTGATCCCGGCAAGAGAACAAATTGTCGGTACAATATCGGTCTGGTTTACGAACCTGTCACAGGTACCCGGCCTGATTCCGGGCGCCTTTATAAACATGGGAATGTGTATGCTGGATTCGTATCCAAAATGCTTCATAAAACAACGCTGGTCTCCCAGCTGTTCACCATGGTCGGATAAAAACAATATGACCGTATCATCGTAAATTTTTTGTTCGCGCAGGGTTTCTGTGATCCTTCCGATTTGATCATCAATAAGCGAGATGTTTCCGTAATAATGGGAAGTAATATTGGACTGTATGCGGCGCTGCATGCAAAAATTGAAATCCCATGCTTGCTGCCACTGCCGTATTGTCTGCGGCTTGTTTTCGATTGGATCAATGCATCCTTTTGGCAGGGGCAATGTCTGCGGATCGTACATTGTGTCATAAGGTTTGGGCGGATCAAAAGGCGGATGAGGTTTTGGAAAAGAACATACGCAGAAGAAAGGCCTGTCTTTGGGCCGGCCGGACCGCAGATATTCTACTGCCTGATCGCCGTTCCAGGTTGTGACATAATCCTCTTTTTTTAACAATGAAGCGGTCCATACAATATCCCAGTTGTCCAAACCGTGGCCCCATTCAAAAAGGCCTTTTTGGGCAAGGTACTGCTGGTAATCATCCTTGTACTGCCTGTGTTCCGATGTATCCTCGGATTTAACGAACCGGTCAAAGCCGTATGATGATGTACACGGATCGAAATGCATTTTACCCAGCGCCGCCGTGTGATACCCGGCTTCTTTCAGCAGGTGACTCAGGCGGGGCGCTGCCGAATGGCCGCTGCCGCTGTGGCCGCCGGCAAATGAAATAACGTAGCGTCCTGTAAGTATTGAAATTCTTGCCGGAACACACAGGGGCGAAGCGCAATAGGCATTTGTAAAAACCGCGCTTTCGTTTGCCAGATTATCAATGTTGGGAGTTTTGATGATTTTGTTTCCGTAAAAACCAAGAGCGTCCTGTCTTAATTGATCGCAGATTATTAATAAGAAATTCATGACTGAGGATATTACGGTTTGGTATTTTTGTTAAGACAATTACCGGAAATTTTTTAGAATTATCTGAACAATAAAATAATCTGAACTTGCCTAATTCTGTCAAAAAGAATATATTAATTTCCAGGCAGGTATATTATGAATCCGGCGCTTGAAAATTTAAAAACCCGCGGTTTTTTGCAGCAATGCTCCGATCTTGATGCGCTCTCGCATCTTATGGACGAGGGGCCTGTTACTTTTTACGAAGGCACAGATCCCACCGGCGGCAGCATGCATATCGGTCACATGGTCCCGTTCTTTGCGTTCCAGCATATGAGGAAATCCGGTCACAAGGGGATTGCCCTGCTTGGCGGCGGCACCGCCCGGATACCGGATCCGACCGGCAAGTCGGAAATGCGCAAGTTTCTAACCTATGAGCAGCTGGATCAGCATACTGAATCTATCCGCGCCCAGATAGACAGATTTATCGGGTTTGACGGCAAGACCGCCTGGAGTCTCAACAACAAGGACTGGCTGGCCGGTCTCAATTATATTGAATTTTTACGCGAGATAGGAATTCATTTTTCTGTTAACCGTATGCTGAGTTTTGAAACCTACAAGATGCGCATGGAAACAGGGCTTTCGTTTATTGAATTTAATTACCAATTATTGCAAAGCTACGACTTCCTTGAACTATTCCGGCGTTACGGCTGCCGGCTGCAAATCGGAGGCGATGATCAATGGGGTAATATTGTCGCCGGCGCGGATTTGATTCGCCGCGTCGGGAAGGCCGAAGTCTACGCGCTTACTTTTCCGCTGGTTTGCAATGCCGACGGGACCAAAATGGGCAAGACTGTAAACGGCGCTGTTTTTCTCGATCCCAACCTGACCAGCGTCTACGATTTTTTCCAGTACTGGCGCAATATCCAGGACGCCGATGTCCGCAGTTTCCTCAAAAGATTTACTTTTCTTCCGGTTGAAGAATGTGAAAAAATTACGGCGCCCGGCATGAATCCCAACGAAGGTAAAGAGCGTCTTGCCTGGGAAGTAACGGCGCTGGTTCACGGCAAAGATGAAGCCGACAGGGCCATGGCCGGAGCGCGCGCAGCTTTTGGGGGCGGGGAGGGCGGCGACAGATCCGGTATGCCCAGAGCCGAACTCAAACAGCCGATGTTTGAAGCAGGTTACAATATAGTTGATTTGTTCTGCGACGCCGGGCTTGCCGCAACAAAGAGCGACGGACGCCGGCTTGTTCAGCAGGGCGGAGCCTTTGTCTCAAAACCGGACGGCAGTCTGGAAGCGATAAAAGACCCGGCGGCTTTGATAAAACCGGACCGCTTTGACAAAAACAACGAGCTGACACTGCGTGCCGGAAAAAAACGTTACTGCGTTGCAGTGCCGCGCTGATGTTTTTTACGCGATTTTTTATATTCCTTATCCGGGATTGTATTTACCGCCAGTAATTTAACATAGCCTGAATATGAATAAATCCGGTTCCAGTTTTTTTCGCTGATTTCTTTAATTGTTCCAAGGCTGATCAAACGGTTAACAGAGGCTATCACGGTTGGTTTTGTTAGGCCGGTGCGTTTGGTTAGTTCGGCAATGGCAAGTACCGGTTTTTGTTTAAAAACCTTAAAAACAGCTTCAACTGAATTCCGTGAGCGGCCCAGGTTTGAAATTTTTTCATCATCACCAACAAAAAGTTTTTGAATTGCCAGCAATGTTTTTTTTGCGTTGTCCGCGGTTACTGCGACTCCTTCCAGAAAAAAGTTTATCCAGTCTTCCCAGTCACCGTTAATGCGCGGCTGTGATAATTTTTCGTAGTACAGCTCTCTGTGCTGTTTAAAAAACAGACTAAGATAAAGAAAAGGCGGATAAAATAAGCCTTGTACACAAAGGTACAGCGTAATTAAAAGCCGTCCTGTACGGCCGTTGCCGTCGAGAAACGGATGGATGGTTTCCAGCTGCTGATGAATCAAAGCGGCCTTGACCAGCACCGGAAGCCTGCTGCCGGAATGCATAAATTTTTCCAAATCGCTCATCAAATCAGAAACCATCTCCGGGGGAGCGGGGACAAATCCGGCGTTTCCCGGCCGTGTTCCTCCAAGCCAGTTCTGGGATCTGCGGAAAGCGCCCGGCGTTTTGTTACTGCCTCTTGAGTTTGACAACAAGATTTTATGTGTTTCCCTAATCAACCGGTTTGAAAGCGGGAATCCGTCCAATATCCGTTTAGTTCCGTGATTTAATGCCGCGACATATGATGAAACTTCGGTAACATCATCAACAGGCACACCGGCCGCTGCCGTTGATTCATATCGTAAAAGATCATCAAGGGTTGACTGTGTACCTTCAATCTGTGAAGACAGAACTGCTTCCTTACGGATGTACATATAATTTAGAACAGAAGAATCCAGACCTGATAATGCAAGACCGTTAAGTTCGCCGATTGCGATGTTTGCTTTTTCCAGCCAGCCGGAAATCTCATCCATATTAATAGCCGGAACAGGAGGCAGCGGATCAGGGATAAAAGTATTGTATAGTTCGCCGCCGACCAGTGAGGATTTGAGCAAGGTCCCGTGTTTTCTGCGTTTCATAAATTTTATAAAACAACAATACATGAACTTTTACAAGTCAGCGGAGAAAGTAAAAGATAACCCTTTATCCTTTACTTTCTCAAAAAGAAAGTAAAAGTTCATATTTTTTATATATACTGTCTGGGCGGATTATCGTTTACCCTTGCCAATAATTCAATAAAGGGTCTTGCGGGGCTTGAGGCGATTTTTTCCATTAAAACTTCTTCAACCTGGAAATAACCGACTTCACTGGACATTGTTACATCAATGCGGATTGGTTTTTCTTTGCCGGCTTCTATTTTGACTGCCTCAATGGAATTCGCGGAGAACTGGTGAATGTGTCCGGCCCTGGGAGTATGGTTGAGCGCCATGGGAATGCGGGCCCTGCCTTTGGTCATGTCGCAGCCGTCGGCAACCTGGACAATACCGGCTTCCAGTGAATTTACCGTTCTGTTTCCCATGTGGCCGGAGATCCCTTCCAGCGCCAGCGAGCGCACGGTTACCCGCTTCTGTATATTTTCCGGATAAACCGCCGCGAGAATCCTTTCCAGTATGTGGTACGCTATGTTGGCGCTGTGCATTTCGTGATCCTGGCGGCCGACGCTCATTCCAAGATCGTGGAGCATTGACGCGAAAATTATGGCGATAAGGCTGTCTTCAAACCCGCCGCATTCTTCTTTTTCCAGATTCATTTTTACACCGGCCTGTTTTAACAGCCCGCTCATTTTAATTGCGTTGCGTACAACGGTGCGCATATGCACGGGACCGTGATCGTTGTAACCAAGCCTTATAAGCGATACCGTGTTCGCGTATTCCTGGACAGCCTGGATTTCTTCGTCCTCCAGCAGCAGTTTTACTCCGGTAAGGGCTCTGCCTGAAAGATTCATGGATTTGAGGCTGGAGATTATTTTTTCGTCCAGTGCCAATTCCTTTGGTGATTTCATTTTTACTCCGTAACTTTAATCAAGGCGCGCCATGAGTTTTTTAACTGCCTTCTCTGACTGCGCTGTTTTTTTCTGAACCAGGTTGACAAACGGGTTGTTCTCCGCTGTTCCCAGAACCTGGTTCATCTCTTCCTTGTTCCGGTATGTTAACATCCTGAAGGGATCATCGTAATCTTTTGCCCTGCTTTCAAATACGTGTTTGGCAATCGAACGGCGTATGCTGACCAAGGTTTTTAATTCTTTTTTAAAATTGCCGGCGTCAAGGAACGGGTGTTTGGTCCCCGGGTTTAGATACCGGTAAACTTCCCACGCATGCCGCGCCCTGTCCAGCGGATATAAAGCGGCCATTTTTTTGTAAACCGCGTGTATGTCATCCCAGTTGTCGATTTCGCCGGATCCGATTTTTTCGCGGAGCTCATCAACACGGAAAGTCGCAACTATCTGTCCCCCAAGGTTGGTCCAGTCTGTGATCCGTTTCTTATAATAGTCGGCTTCCATTTCATTGATAAAGGCCGTATATGTGAGCTCCGGATTTTCATTAAGATAATCAAACAGGGTTTTAATCGAATAATAAAGCAGCATTTCCTTATAGGCATTATATCCCCTGTGTGTCTTTAAAATTATTGTGGGTCTGTTGTTATGTTCCAGTCCGCCCGCGGTTATTTCTTCTCCCTGTGTGTCCTTCATCCAGACATCCATCTGAGCGAGTGCGGCGATAATTTCTTCCGCGGTATCCGGCGCCAGATATTCGGCTTCGATATGCTGCACCTTTACCTTGCGCTTGTCGCGGGCTCCGGTTTTCCAGGAATTGCGCTCAAGCGCAAACAGGTTGTACATCCAGAAATATGCTGGAATTATTTCCAGGCGGTTAAGGTGTGTGTTGTTGTTTACCAGCGAGAAAGGAAGGGTAATGTTAAGTTCGTACGGGTAATCGCCCTTTGAAATAAGTACAAAACTCGCGAACCTGCTGGGGTGTTTGAGCGTTACGCAGAGCCCCGGCCAGAATCCGCGGCCTGCCCTAAGTTCACCGTCATTGGCGCGGCTGTTGTGGTTGGAACCGATTGTGGCTCCCGCGGCTATGTTGCTCATTCCCTGGATAAGGCCGGATATGAGGAAAGAATTGTTGTGGTGCTGTTCGTGCACCGGAAAGATCAGGTTGTTCAGAATTTCGCAGCAGGATACTGTCGAGTTGTCGCCCATGTATGAATGAATAAGCCTTGCCCCGTATTTGAGACTTGAGTTGCGCCCCATAAAAAAACGTATGGCCTTGACGCCGTAGAACGCGCTGCAGCCCGGGCTTACTATTCCGTTGACTAGTTCAACGCCTTCGCCGATTTGCGTCGGTTCATCTTCATTGGATAAAATCGAAATGTTCTTTAGTTTGTTGGCCCCTTTAATGTATGCCCATTCCCCGATATATACGTCCTTTATTATTCCGCAGCTTTTGATAACCGAATGTGAACCTACTACTCCGTATTTACCTCTTGCGCTGCCGTATTTATTCTGGGTTATAATTTTAAGGTTTTCTGTCAGTTTGGTATCGTCGCGGTAAGCTGCCCATAAATAAGCGTCGGCGGGCAGCATTTCGTGGAAGGGCATAATTGATCTGCCGCCGGCTTCGTTCATGACGTCTATCCAGACCCGCACGTCTTCGTCCTCGCCGTCTGTCAGAATGCCGTTGCCGAACTTGGCGTGATTGGTTGCCTGCATTTCATCTATGCGGGTAAGTATGCAGTTATCGCCTATTATATAATGCGATACAAAAGCGCAATCCTGAATTACCGAATCGTCGCCTATGTCGCACGAAATTATTGTACTGTTCCGGATTCCGGTTGGAATGCAGTAATCATGGTACTGCAGCATTACCTTCCTCAGGCCGCCGATACGGATAAGGCCATAAAAGGAATTGTTGCGGATCAGTGTCGGTTCGAAAGGATCGCTTACCAAAAAGTTATCCCAGTTGGAACATGAGTTGTTGTTTTTAATCAGGATTTCCAGTTCCCTGGATTCCAGGTTCCTCCATACCTTGTCGCCGGAAGCCTGCAGGTTCCTTATCCAGTATTCGTCTTTTCCCGGAGGCAGGAATTCGGGGGGGATAAAATTATAACCGTACTGTGCGGTGGTAATGGTGCTTATATAAGACATTTTTTTCTCCTGTATAAAAGTATAAGGACAGACTTTGTTTTTGTATATATGAGCTGCGGGCGTGAGCCGCAAAGGCCGGTTTTTGCCGTAAATCCCGCGTTTGTGCAAATATGCCGATAATCAAGGTATGATTAAAAAAACGTTCCTGCTGTTATTGTGTACATTTTTTATCTGCCAAGTCCATGTTTTTTCCCAGGTCCCGCCTGCCCAGGATTCGGCTTTCCAGGATTCGGCGGCCCAGGATTCGGTAACATTGAATTCACCTGCCGGGGATTTGGTTTTAAATACAGATGATTTGATCATTGAAGAAAAATATGACGGCGGGTTCCACCTTTACATAAAAAAGAAACCAGGTATAGGTTCCGTAATGATTACGGAAACCACCAGAGACCCTCAGCTCCGTTCCGCAAATTACGCTTACCGCGCCCCGCAATGGAACCCGATTAACGGCAGCGAGATTCGTTTTTTGGACGGCAAGCCAATTTCTCCTGATGACAAAATTTTTTCGTTAATAAGTTCCACCCCGGTTACCCATCCGGTTCTGGGGGAGGCTTTTCATATTTTTATTCCCTGGATTCTTTTGTACGGCTACGAATATACCAGGCACGGCGAAATATATGTCAGCGACGGCACCTACCTCAATCTGCGTACTTTTACCCTGCCTTACGGTGATTACCGCGGCCCTTTTATGGACAACCCTTTTGAACTGCAGATAACGCAAAAAAAGCTTGAAACTCCTGCAGGTTTTTACATGAGCGAGACGGTTAATTCGTTCAAAAAAATTTCCGATTCCGGCGGCGGGCTTTTGTATTATTCTGCAGGGCCCGCGGATCTGACCGATAAAATCAAAACTGTTCTTGAGAACGAGAAGGGCAAATCTGTTGATATTGTCATTTGTCTGGATACCACAGAGAGCATGATTGATGACATTGACGGGATACGAAAAACCCTTGTTCCCATGCTAAAAGAAATTACCCAATCATTTACGGATTACAGACTCGGAATGGTGCTCTACAAAGATTACTTCAGTGAATACCTCAACAAGGTAATTGATTTTACCAAAGACTTTGATTTATTCCAGAAAAATCTTGACGCAATAAAAGCCCGGGGCGGCGGCGATATTCCGGAGGCTGTCTACGAAGCTCTCTATGAAGGCGAGAATAAATTTCCGTGGGAAGCCGAGAGCCGCCTGTTGATTCTTGTCGGGGACGCACCTCCGCATCCGGTTCCGCGCGGCAGAATTACCGATGACATTGTAACAACTGCCGCGGCAGAAAAGAATATCAAAATATCGGCCATTGTCCTGCCGCAGTAAGAGGCTGCCGCGCCAACTGAGTTGCCATGGCAACGAGTTGGCAAAGTTACTTCCCTTCCAGGTCAGAGATGGTTGTAAGTATTTTTTTAGCCAGTACTTTATACTGCTGCGGGAGGAGCTCTTCGTCCGGAGAATTGTACCTTTCCAGAAGGTTGGTCATCCCGGTTTTTGATAAATCGTATTTCTTTTGTTTATAGTAAATAAACGCGATCTCGTAGTCGGCTGTGCAGACATATTCCATATCATCCGGAAACCTCTGCAGTATTGCTTCGTAATATTGAAGGGATACGGAATAGCGGTTTTTATCTGACGCTTCCTGGGCCCGCTGGACCAGTTCGGCGGCGGTTAAGTCCGGCGGTATTGTTGCCGGCCCGGTCGCGCAGGACGACAGAACCGCAAATAAAAACGCCGCAGAAAGAAGTGTCGCAATATTTCTGAACTTCATATAATATGTATAATATAAAAAAGGACCGGAATCAAGGAGGGAACATAAATGAAAAAACTAAAAATCGGCATTATAGGAACAGGCGGCATCGCGCACAGCCACGCGAATGCTTATATGGGGATGGAAGATGTGGAACTCGCCGCAGGCGCCGATATTGTTGACGGTAAAGCACGCGAGTTTTTTGACAGTCTTGGGTTAAAGAACGCCGGTGCGTTTAATTCCGCAAAAGAAATGTTTGAATCCGTCAAATTGGACGCTGTTAGCGTTTGCACCTACAACACAACCCACGCGGTTTGCGCTGTTGAAGCGCTGAAGGCCGGCTGCCATGTCCTTCTTGAAAAACCAATGACCGTAACCCTGGATGACGCGAAGGCAATAATCAAAGCGGAAAAAGAGACCGGTAAAATCCTGACAATAGGTTTCCAGCCCAGGTATGACAGCAGGATGAAGAAGATAAAAGAAATTGTGCAGAGCGGTACTCTGGGGAAAATTTATTACATACAGACCGGAGGCGGCCGCAGAAGGGGCATGCCCGGAAAGACTTTTATTGAAAAAAAATATGCCGGCGTAGGAGCTCTTGCCGACATTGGCTGTTATTCCCTGGACATGGTGCTTAATTCCATCGGTTATCCAAAACCTCTTACCGTCTCCGCCGTCGCGTATGACTATTTTGGCAAGAATCCCAAATATACTCCCGCAGCCGACGCGGCCCGTTTTAATGTCGATGATTTTTGCGGCGCTTTTATCCGGCTGGAAGGCGGGATAACCCTGGACTTCCGTATGTCCTGGGCCATGCACATGGATTCTACAGGCGCTACTATTTTTCTTGGAACCGACGCCGGACTCAAGGTCGAGCCGGCCGCTCCCGCCAACAATCCGCTCTGGGGCGGAGCCTGGGACGGAAGCTGCGGCGATGTAAGCATTTTCCATGATGTCATGGGTGTACCGACCCATACCCCGATTCCAATGCGCGACA
>WQZG01000050.1 GCA_009780855.1 Treponema sp. | reverse complement strand
TAAGGGCCCTGCCGCAAACAGGCGCCAAAAAACACAAACCGGCTTCACCGCCGGACCAAATCTGCAAAGTTTCGGCAAAAAACTGGATATCAGTACGGCCCATATCATGCAGGGCCCATTCGTCAAAAATATCACATAAAAATTTGCCGTATGCCTGGCCGGATACGCTGTCCGGCGTTATTTGCCCGGCGTTTGTACGTATTATGGGAATGAACTGAATCCATCCCGTACCAAGATCCCGCAGCGCCCTGTAAACAGCCAGCGGCTCAGCTGCCGTATCCGAAGTTACGGTACAAAGCAGATCCGGCTGTACTCCATAGGATTGAAGGCGTTTTACAGCGGCCGCGGCGCTTTGCCATGTTCCGCTGCCGCCGCTGTCTTTACGGTACAAATCGTGTATCCGCCGGACACCGTCAATACTTAATCCTACATCAAAATGTTCTTTTGCAAGAAAAGAACACCACTGTTCGTCCAGCAGGACGCCGTTGGTCTGCAGATTATTCCAGCAGGACCAGCCTTTGGGAAGATATTGTTTTTGTAAATCCAGCGCCAGGCGGTAAAAGTCCAGGCCGGCAAGAGCCGGTTCGCCGCCGTGCCAGGTAAAACTCACAACCGGCCCGCTGCTTGCCTCTATATACTGGCGGATAAACAGTTCCAAAATTTCTTTGGTCATTACTGCGCCGGCAGTCTTAACAGCAGAGCCGGCGGTTTTTACAGATGTACCGGCGTTTTCTTCATATACAGTATCTATATAGTAACAGTAAGAACACCGCAAGTTGCACAATGAACCCACCGGCTTAACCATGACCGAGAATGGCCGCGCTTTTTTGGCCGGCGGGACAAAAAATTCCTCTTTCAAAATTTTAAGACTTTCAGAATGCTAGGATCGTAAATTTTTGTCAAAAAAGGCCAATACTTTTTCCAGAGAGTCCATGGCCTGTACAGGTCTGTAAGCCTCGCGATCATAGGACCAGAAGGCGTGCCCCGCGCCGTCATAGCGGAAGAACTGATACTCCTTGCCGTGTTTTTTGAGCTCTGATTCAAGGCGGTCAACCTGTTCGGGAGGCGGGAATTTATCGTCGTTACCGAATATTCCCAGCAGCGGACAGTCAAGATCGGCCGTAAAATCAATGGGCGCCGCAGGCTGCTGCGGTGTAAGCTCTTCTTTTGCGGCAACCACACGTCCGCCCCAGCAGTCAACAGCCGCGTTAATTCCCTTTACTTTGCAGGCCGCGAGGAAGGAATGGCGGCCTCCCGAACACATGCCGATTACGCCTGCCCTGTTGTTGGAATAGGGGAGCGATTTTAAATATTCAAGGGCGCCCGCGCAGTCTCCCATTACGGAGTCATCGGACACACCGCCTCCATCCCTGGCCTTTCCCGCGATATCGGCGGGCAGTCCGTGGCCAAAACGTTCATAAATATTCGGGCATATAACCGCGTATCCGTGCCTGGTAAAACGACAGGCAATTTCCCGGTTAATTTCATCCCAGCCGGGCATATGGGGAATAAGGATAATTCCCGGGACAGGATTACTGCCGATGGGGCGCGAGAAATAAGCGTGAATCCGATCGCCTTTATAACCGGTCATGGTAACTGTCTCGGCGATCATTCCTTCGTAGGCGTCAGTTTGTAATTGATTCCACATGTATAACCTCTTGTACTTGATTATATCACAAAATTATATCACATTCCAAAAAAAATCTTCATAAAAAATACCGGCAAACTACAGGAAAACTACAGGTTTATATGATAAATTCTGCGCATGGATATACAGATTCTGGTTGCCGAAGATGATGAGCATATCGGAAATACCATAAAGGCGTTCCTCCTGGACGCAGGTTACCATGTTGAACTTTACACCAACGGCAAAGACGCCTGCGGACGATTGTTCGAAAAAAAGTTCAGTCTGGCGATCCTGGACATAATGCTCCCGGGTATGGACGGCCAGGAGATACTTAAAGAATTCAGAAAAGCAGGCGATATACCGGTTATGATCATCACGGCGCTTTCCGGGGACAGCCCGCAGTTAAAGGCGTTTGACAACCTGGCAGACGATTTTGTAGCCAAACCTTTTTCCATGCAGGTTTTATTAAAACGGGTGGAAGCCCTGTTAAGGAGGAGCGGCGCCCTTCAGAATGAAATCCGCTGCGGCAGCCTGCGGCTGGATCGCGGGACTTTTATGGCACATTGGGACGGACAGGAACTGCCCCTTACATTGCGCGAATTCGAAATACTGTGGCTGCTGGCCAATAACGAAGGCAGGGTGGTAACGCACGAGACATTGCTCTCGAAAATATGGGGCTACGACTATTACAGCAGCGAAGGCACGGTGCACACGCATATCAAAAATTTGCGCGCCAAGCTCCCGCAGAATATCATCAAAACAGTACGGGGCGTAGGCTATTCACTGGAAAAAAATACGGATAATAAAAAGTGAAAATCAGCGTATTTACCAAAATTTTTGCCTATACAATGCTGCTCCTTATCCTGATGTGCCTGGCCGCCGGCCTGCTTTTTGCGCGGCAGTTTTTTTCATTTTACCGCGATGAACAGCAGCTTCAGCTCTCCGCAGCATTCCGGCCCATGATTGCGCTGATGTCCGACCGGAACAGCAGCCCGGAAGAAATTATTGAACAGGCCAGGATTTTTGCCAATAATAACCAGTCCTTTAATTTCATAATACAACAGGGAGACGGTACCATAATTTTTTCTACCCCACATACAGCAGGCATGAACGAAATAGATCCTGGCCAGAGTATACGGGTCAGGTTTGTGGGCGCAGGAAGAAACCCCGCTGAACTAAACCCGGGCGAACTGCTGGATAACGCCTATACATTTACAGGCTACAGCTCCAATTCCGGCCTGGTAAGTTTTGGATCCCTGTTAAGACGTTTATTCATCGCAATCGGACTTATGCTTGTAATTGCCATTTTGGGCGCAATGCTGTTTGCCAGGGGAGTGACCAGGCCGCTGGAAGACGAGATCGTCAGGGAACGGGCCATGGAAGAAAATCAAAGGCTGTTTTTTTCCGCAGCCTCACATGAATTAAAAACTCCGATTGCCGCAGCCAGAGCCCTGGTGGAAGGCATGATCGCCGGAGTTGGGGATTACAAAGACCACCGCAAATACCTGCGGGAATGTTTAAAGACCCTGGATTCCCAGACCCGCCTGGTTTCCGAGATCCTTGAAATTGTAAAATTGTCAGACACAAATACAAGGTATTCAACGAATAAAAAAAACACGACAGATACGAAGTATGCGGTGGATACGAAGTATACGACTGACCTGGGGGAAACAGGCAATGCAGTTCTTGATGAATATAAATCCCTGGCAGACCAGAAGGGCCTTGAAATCCAGGGCGTATTTCCCCGCATCAGCGTTCGGGCAGACCGGAACCTTTTACAGCGGGTCCTGTCCAATGTGATTGCCAATGCAGTGCAAAATACAAACGAAGGCGGGACAATCAGAATAAATTCCGTTAAACAACAAAACCTGCGTCTGGAAATTCTTAACACCGGCGCGCATATTCCCGATGAAGCTCTGTCCAAAGTGTTTGAACCTTTTTTCCATTCAGATTCCGCAAGGTCCCGGCACGGTTCGCAGAGCGGCCTTGGTCTGGCCATTGTTAAGAAAGCCCTCGATCGCATGGATGTTCCGTTTGGCATGGAGAACACCCCGGAAGGCGTACTTTTTTGGATGGAATTTATTATATGCGGCTAAGCTCGAAAAGCGGTTAAATGCGAAAAGTATAAAGTGCGAAAACGTTGTTTTCTGTTCAATAATTAAACGCGGTTTTGGACCGCACAGGAGAAGTTTTTTATGAAGCGATTTTTACTTGCAGTTTCTTTTTTTGCGTTATTAATTACGGCCGTATTTGCGGGAGGAGCGGGCGGGAGAGCTCCGGCGCAAACCGGACCGGACCCGGCGTTTTTTAACCGCAAGCCGTCAGGTACAATAACGGTTTCTGCCTACGATTCCATGCTTTACAAAAGTTATCTTGAAGAAGCGGCAAAGGCGTTTGAGGCAATGTATCCGGGCGTTAAAGTCAATGTAGAAACATTTTCGGCAATGCCGGAGATTAAAAATATGGATCAGGGCAATATGAGGGCCTCCACAGTCCAGATGCAGGATGACCCGCAGGCTAAGTCTGATTATATAAGCAGGGTAAATACAAACCTGATGAGCGGTACGGGCGCGGACGTGTACGCGATGGATGTTCTGCCGCTGCGCAAATTTGTGGGAAGCGGGACTTTGGAAAATCTCGATCCGTATATGAAAGGCGATCCGGGTTTTAACATTGCCGATTACAGACAAAATATTTTTGACGCCCTGCGTTACCGCGGCGGCATCTGGTTTTTGCCCATGGATTATACTTTTAATTATTACGTTTACGATTCCACGCTGGTACCGGCCCAAATTGCTTCCGTGTTCGGGGCGGACAAAGCCTGGAGCGCGGATAAACTGATGAAACTGGGGATTCCCCTGTACAGCGGGAACTACAAACTGTTCAGCATGGTTGATTATTTCCGCGGGCCGGCCGGAATGTTCAACCAGTACCTCCGGGAAAACATTACTTCATTTATAAACCTGGAAACCGGCAAACCGAATTTCCTTGACGGCCAGTTCAGCGGGCTATTGGCATCCATTACAGATTACGCGCAGAAGGGATATATTCCGCGCGGGGTCACAGGCCAGCAGAACGCGGGCCAGATTATGCAGCTTAACATGCAGGCGCCCACCGATAGGTTCTTTTTTAAATCAAGCGGAAACATAGGTCTTGTAACCATGTTCAGCCGCGGTACAGGCCGCCAAACCAGGATGATCACAGCCGGAGTCTCGGCAGGAATCGAAGACAACGACGAGATCGCAGGCATCCAGGCAAATGCCGACGGTACGGTTCCCTTTAATTTTAACCAGGGATTCGGAATCAATTCCCAGTCCAAAAACAAGGAAACCGCCTGGGCCTTTATGAAATTCCTGCTCTCAAAAGAAATGCAGCTTTCTACAAACATCATGAACTTCGGCCTGCCGGTCAACAACCAGGCCAGGGAAGAAAAAGCCGCGCTCACTTTTTCCGGCGCTGCAATGGGCATAAACATGCCGGTTAATGACCAGATACAGACAGCCATTGAAAACTATAAGACAGCGGTTGAAAAACTTTCAGACAGCATTAATACCTACGTTGTTCAGGACACAAGCCTCAACGACATGATTGCCCAGGAAGTACAGTACTACTTCAGCGGTTCGCGGACAGCGGATGAAGTCGCCAAAGTCCTGCAAAACAAGGCTGATTTATATTTAAGCGAATAAAAATTTAAACGATGATGAATCAAAAGCGGCCGGCGCCGCGGAAAAAAGAAAACAGCTTCCTCGGCGCAGGGTTTTTCTTTGCCCTGCCCGGACTTGCCGGTTTCTTTATCTTCTTTATATTACCGTTCTGCCTGTCCCTGGTTTATTCTCTTTTTGACAAACCGATTGGCGGCTCATTTGTGGGCCTTGCCAATTTTATCGGATTGTTCGGCAACCGCGCATATCTGCGCGGCCTTGCCAATACACTCAGGTTCATCGGGATTTCGGCGCCGCTCAACCTGGCCGTTTCGCTTGGAATCGCGATGCTGGTTAACAGGATCATCAAACGGAGAGAATGGTTTTCGCTTGTATTTTTAATTCCGCTGGTAATTCCGTCCGGTTCAATGGTCTTCTTTTGGAAAACTCTTTTTTCCTATGACGGCGCGCTGAACGGTCTGCTGGTCAATCTGGGTATCGGTAAAGTTAACTGGCTGGATTCGGCGCTTGCGCTGCCTGTAATGATCCTGATCTTTTTGTGGAAGAACCTGGGTTATAACATGATTCTTTTTTTGGCGGGCCTTGGCAACATCCCAAAAGATTACTACGAAGCGGCCTGGATGGATAACGCGTCATCATTCCAGGTGTTCAGGCACATTACAATTCCCTGCCTGCTGCCCACAGGAATCCTTGCGCTTATAATGTCAATCATCAATTCATTCAAAATCTTTAGGGAAATTTACCTTATTACCGGCAATTATCCGCAGGAAGGAATTTATACGCTTCAGCATTTTATGAACAACATGTTCCTGTCGCTCAATTACCCGCGGCTTACTTCCGCGACTGCTTTGCTGGTGGTAATAATTGCGCTGTTTACGCAGTCTTTGCTTCGCCTTGAGCGAAAGGCTGAATTATGAATTTAAAACCGCGCAGCAAAGCCAAAAAAATACGCCCAGGTTCGAAAAAGAATCCAATCGGGATAACCGTTTTCCTGACAGTCCTTGGCTTACTGGTACTGTTTCCCCTTATCGTAACGCTGGCAGGATCCTTTATGACCGAACAGTCAATTCTTGTTAATTATTCTTCCGGTGTTACTACCTTTGATCTGGCCTCAGGCCTTACAGAAAAGTTTAAAAGTATTTTATTGATACCCAACCCGGTAAGCCTTGAACAATACGCCGGCGTTCTGATTAATCAGCCTTCGTTTATAATTCTGCTTTTTAATTCGATAAAAATCACGCTGCCGGTAACAGCGGGAGCGCTGGCAATCGGTTTCCTTACGGCTTACGGTTTTACAATCTGGAAATGGAAGCACAGGGAAAAACTTTTCCTGGTTTATATAGTAGTAATGCTGATGCCGCTGCAGGCTGTGCTGGTGCCAAATTACATAATAGCGGCGATTTTGGGAATACAAAAAAGTTACCTTGCGATAATACTGCCGGGCATATTCTCGCCGTTCGCAATATTCCTGGCCCGCCAGAGCATGAAGGCGGTGCCCGAGGCCTATTTCGAAGCGGCCAAAATTGACGGCGCCGGGAACTGGTATATTTTTCTGAATATCTTAATTCCGCAGCTCAAGTCAACAATAGCCGCTCTTTGCATGCTTACATTTATTGAATACTGGAATGTCGTTGAACAGGCCGTTATTTTTATCAATGACTACAGGCTTGAGCCGCTGTCGGTTTACCTGTCGCGTCTTGCGGACGGCAGAACAGCCCTTATTTTTGCCGCTTCATGCATCTACATGTTTTTGCCGGTTTGGTTTTTATTTTCCGGCCAGAAAGATTTGGAAAAAGGCATTGAATTATCGGGAGTTAAATAATGAAACTGAACAAAAAATCCGCGGGAGCAATAATCCTGGCATTGCTGGTACTGCTCCTGTTTTTTTCCAAAACCATCTACACCTACAATATGCCGCAGGTTACAGGTACAAAGCCGGTCAAGGGCTCCCTTTCCAAACTGGAAATAAGTTCCGGGATTTCAAGCTGGGCGGATACCGAAACCGTTTACGCAGTGAGCGCGGGCGCGGCGGGCCGGGTCTATGTCCGGGAAGGAGACCGGGTGGAAGAAGGCCAGGTTCTTTTTGAAATGGATTTCGATGTTCCGGCCGCACAGCGGCGAATGTCAGAAACAGAGAACAATATAAATAAAATGGAAGCTGATATCCAAAGCCAGACTTTAAGGCTGAGCTGCATAAGGGAGGCTCTTGCCGCGGCGGCCAACAATACTGTGCCGGACAGTGATACTGTCCCGGACAGCGCCGCAGTCCTGGACAACACAGCGGATCAAAACAATCTGAGCGGTCAGGCCGGCATAATAGCGCTGGAAATCGGCAAGGCAAAAGAAACAATGCAGAATACCCAATTTGCATTTGATCTTGGCTCGCAGAGCAGGAATGACCTTATTAGCGCAGAGAACAATTACAGGGCCCTGATTTATAAATATCAGGCCGAAGCTGATGATTTGGTAAATACCCTGGCGATGAAGCGCATTGACCTGGAAAACCTAAAACTTACCCGTGATTCAATCCAGGACATTCTGCGCGATTATCAAAACAACGCCGTTATCAAAGCGCCGGCCGCCGGGGTAATACTAAGCCTTGCGGCGGAACGCGGAAAATATTTCCAGGAAAACGCCATGCTGGTTACTATAGGAGCCGGCAGCGAATTCAACGTTGATTGCACGGTATCACTGGACAATAACTTTATTAACCCGGGCGATACCTGCGAGCTCAGCAACTCAAGCCATGTTATCAATGGAACGGTGCGGCGCGTCCGGCCTGTTCCCCAGGGAAAAATCGTATCTGTCACAATAGTTTCCAACGAGGTCAGCGACGGCGAAACTTTTGACATTACTTTCGAAAAGAGCAGTGCGGCTTCCTTTACACTGGTTCCAAATGCAGCGGTAAACATGGACAGCGACAGATATTTTCTTTATCAGATAAAACAGCGCAAGGGTATAATGGGCAATGAATATTATGTGGACAGGCTCAACATCTACCTGGGTGATTCAGATCTTACAAATACGGCGGTGCTGCGCGGAATTACATTTTATGAACCTATTGTACTGGTCAGCAGCAAGGTGCTTTCGGCGGGAGACACTGTTATCCTAAAAAATCCGGAGGATTTTTTTGAAAACTAGAATGCTGCCGGTAACAGCGGCTATCCTGCTCATATGTATCGCCGGTATGGCCGTCATTTACTTTCTTTCAGTAAGTAATAAAAATATTTTCCTGATTTTGCCGAATGAAACAAGTGCATTAAAAATCGATATTGATAAAATCGACGATTTTAACCAAAACGAATTCCCGCTAACCTACGAAATTCCGGGTTCAGAAAGAATCAGCCTTTTGCAGCGGGAATACCCGGTTACAATAACCGCGACTACCGGCGCTTACCGGCAAATTCTGGGCCTTTCCATGAAAACAGGTTCATTTTTTACAGCACAGGCCTGGACAGGGAAACTGCGCAACGCGGTCCTAAACGAAAAGGCGGCATTTACAATCTTTGGCAGTATAAATATCACAGGCAGCAGTTTTAGAATGCGAAACGAGACCTGGCTTGTGACCGGAGTTATAACAGATAATGACGATGAAATTTGCCGGGTTTATGTTCCTTCCTCGGTAATAGGGGGAGAAACCAATGCAATGGCGGCAAATACAACAGATAAACTGGACCAGACTTATCTGGAAAACAGCCTTAAATTATTGGGAATCCGCAACAATAACTACGATTTTTATAATTTTGGCATATATAATAAACTTTTTTTGGAAAGAATCTTGGTAATTGTGCTTACTGCTTTAAGTTTACTGTTATTAAGCCTGTTAAAGCCGTTAATCAGCATTTTTTTAAGAACCTTTGGCTCGTTAAAAAAGGATCTCGGCAGCTTTTACATCGCGGAAATATTAAAAAAGATGCCGGGTACCGTTTTAAGGTTCATTTTGACAACAGCGGGGCTTATAATTTCACCGGTTTTGGCCATAATTTTCCTGATAAAACTGGTTTCTATATGTTTGCCCTGGCAGGATATTCCGTTTATTAAAATTTTAAGCCAGCAGCCTTTTTACAATCAGCTTGCTGCGTTACAGCGTCTGGACTTGATTTCCCTGGGTATTTTTATCCTTTCCCTGGTTATTACCGGCGTGTTTTTTGCCAGGTTTATTATTGCAATGTTAAAAAAAAAATAAAAATTTAAATAAACCTTTCCATTTTTTTTATTATATGTTACAATTATTATAAATAAATATCCCCGCCAAAGGGAAATAGTATAAGGAGTAGATCATGAAACGATTACTAATCTTCCTGGCGCTTATCTGCGCCGCTGCGACTCTTTTCGCCCAGGCATTACCCGATCCCCTGCCCGAACATCAATTTGCTGCCGGAAGTTGGACTTTTATAGGTTCAAGGCTTTATCAGACTGACGTTAAAGCGGGACTGGCCAAAGCCAATGTCCGCATTCCCCAAAGCGGCCCGATGATTTATGAATTCAACGTCAGGTATGAAGACGGTCTTCAGGACGGACACGGCGGATTCGGTATTCATATATACGGAGACAGCGCGTTTAACGGCAAATCCTGGGGAGCCGGCAAGTCAATCCTTCTTTGGCTCAATTACGACGAAAACCCCGTAACTCCCGGTTTTACCAAAGGTTTTTCAGCTCAGGTATACAGGAGCACATCCAATTCCACAATGGATCTGATATCAAGCTTTGATTTGAACCAATACCTTCCCTTGATAACCTGGGATGACATAACCAACCCCGTACCGGTCAGGATCTGGGTTAACGGCGATACAGGCGAAGTACGCGTTTATGATCCTACCGATCCCGAATGGCTCAATTATTGGTATTTCTACCTTGATAAAAAGGATATTCCCCTCAACGGCAACTGGGTATCCATTAGAACCAACAGCGCCAGTTTGTCTTTTGGTCTAGGCCTATAATAGAAGAACTTAACGGTTAACGGAACCTATTTGTTCCGGTTAAACCAAAAACCCTCCGTAAACGGAGGGTTTTTTTTTAGCTGCCCCTGGCTGAATCATAAAAACATTTCCGGAGCCCCGCAGTGTTTTGTATGATACAGACAACAAACCTAACCTGGAAGTCCATTAAAACTGTTTTTAAATAATTTTAAAATAGTTCTTTGTCTGGATCGTGAAAAACCCCAATGGATCTTTTTAGTCAAGCTGTTGTCTGTATCATACAGGACACTGCCGGCAGGAGTGTTTAATAAATTTAAAAAAAGGGTAAAAAACACGGATTGGTTTAATTTAGAAAAAAAATTTCCATATGGTCGCCTCTTTTTTAAATTTAAAATGAATAAAATGCGCAACAATAGTTTAATAATTGTCTATATACTAATCGTTTAGCGACAGATTGCCAATCCCCCGGCGGGAATAATTGGAAAAAGCTGCATGCAGCCGGATCGGTTTTAAGGTAATACGGCTTCATGAAGCAAACCGGCGATATGAGGTAAACCTGGCTCTTTACATTTATAAATTAATTTGGTAAGATTCAAATCCCTAAGGAAGGAATGTATGTCCAGAACTTGCGATATTTGCGGTAAGCACACTGTAACCGGCAACAAAATTAGCCATGCCTATAATCATACCAGGAGAACCTGGAAACCCAATCTGGTAAAAATCAAGACAGAGATTGGGGGATCGACGGCTACCTTAAAAATCTGCGCCCGCTGCCTGCGGAGCGATTACATTACCAAAAAAGTATAAATTTCCCGGTACCTGCAATTATAAATAACGGTTTACTGCCTTTCTCTTGTAATTCAGTAAACTGCCGTATATGATTGGAATAATTTATGGGTTCTACGTTGTCTCCCTACCGCCTCGGCAAAGCCAGGGATGTATATAATACCTTCAATGTTTTTTCCACAATCTCGTGGTCCTTTCTTGTAGGAAATATAGTTATACTTTTTGTATTAAGGCTCGACGCCAGTTCCACCTATGTCGGAGCCTTAAACGCCATTCTTTATGTAGCGTTTTTCTTTTTGCCTGTCGGGAAAATTCTTGTAAAAAAATTCTCAATAATCGGGGTATACAGCGTAGCCTGGATAGTCCGTTATCTGGGCATGATCCCCGCCCTGCTTGCACCGTTTATGGTATATTGGGGCCGCCCTGATATAGCCCTAATATTGGTACTGATCGGAGTTTTGATTTTCCACGTTACCCGCGGCGTGGGGATGATCGGCAACAACCCTGTAATAGGACTTCTCGCGTCCGGACCTGACCGCGGCAGTTACCTTACCCAGATACAGATAGTCAGCAACGCCGTCGGAATGTTTGCCGGTTTCGCGATAGCCATCCTGCTTGGAAGAGATCCGCCTCTTTTTATATATTCAATTATTTTTGCCATCGGAATAGTAACCGGGGTAATAAGCGGTTTTTTGCTCAGAAAAGTGCCGGAGCCGGACGAAGAAGAGGGCGGAGAAAAAAACAAATTCGGCGATATACTTAAATACGCATTTTCAACCCAATCCCTAAGGCATTTTATCGTAATTTTGCTTATGGTAGCCCTGATTTCCGGAGTTTCCAGGGTATTTATCGTGGTCTACAGCAGGGAAGTGTTCCGCCAGAGCGAAGGAATGATTTCCCTTTACGCGGTATTTGCCGGACTGGGCGTGCTTATGGTCGGTCTGCTGATCAAGTTCCTGGTGGACAGGATCGGCGCCAAGCCTATTTTTATGATGACTTTTATAATAGGCGTTGTAAGCACAATTCCAATTATATTTTTTCCGTCCGGGAAAAATGAAATAACCGTACTTCTGTACCTGACCTTTCTGTTTTTTATAATGAACTTTGGGTTCTGCGGCGCCGAAGGAATTGCCCAGACCTACTTCTTTGGACTTGTTCCCCAAAAGCTTATGCTTGATATGGGGATAATCTATTTTTTGTGTTTTGGTATTGCCGGTACCGGCGGTTCTTTTTTGGGCGGTGTATTCCTGGATACCCTGCGGGGCGCCGGCATGAACTCGCTGTGGTCCTTCCGTATTCTATACATCCTGATGCTGGTACTTGGAGCAATTGTAATTTTTCTGATGCGCAAGATGGTGCCGCTTGGTGCTCTGCCGTTCTTCAGCGCTCTGGAAGTGATGTTTTCCTACCGGGATCTGCGCGCGATTTCCCTGATGGACAAACTGAACAAAACCGGTGATTCCCAGGAAGAAGAAGCGCTTTTGGACGCTTTGCACAATACTCCTTCCAAACTTTCGATCAAAGGACTTCTTGTCAGGGCCAAGTCGCCGCGCCTTGCGGTCAGGCAGGAAGCGCTGCGGGCAATAAGCGCGCTGGAAACCTTAAACGAGGACGCCGAACGCGCCCTAATGGACGATATTGTTTCCAATCCTTTTACGACAGCCTATATTTCGGCAAGGATACTTGGGAGCCATGGGATTTTTACCGCGATCCCGCTGCTGCGCGAACTTGCCGATTCAAAAGATTACATGCTTGCCGGTGAAGCCATCATAGCGCTGGCAAGACTGGGAGATCATGCCTTTTTGCCGCATATAGAAAAAATAATTTCGAAAACCAAAAATCCCAGGCTGCAGATCATGGGTGTCCAGGCTTTTGGAATTTACAGCGCTCCCAATTCGCTTACAATTCTGCTGGATATACTGAGGGGAGTTGATCCGCCTCCCTATCTCCGGGACGAAGTAGTGCTGGCGATGGCCAGCATTCTTGATATCCAGAATAAATTTTATCAGCTTTTAATCCGGTTTCTCTCGGACGAATCCCAGGCCACAACCCTTGCCATGGACGAGGCGGAAGCCGCCTATGAATATTATTTTTCGACAATAGGCCGTAAACATACCCGTAAAGATACCCAATACGCGGATATCCACAAACAGGCCAAAAGTTTCCAGACCGCGGTAAATATCTTTTTTAAGGAATCAAACGGTTCACTTTTATCGCACTGGATTCTGGAACTTCCCGATGATCTCTGCCATACCGTAATACAGATAGTATTGTCCGAAGCAGCCCTGCTTGATGAATTCCACAATTACCCAAGGCTGCGGCTTTTGATTGTCCACTGGACAGCCCACGAGCTTAGGTTATGGACAAACAAACTAAGGGATCAGCCGGAGGCAAGCCGCCCCAAAAGCCTGCCGCCGCCGGCACCGCCGCTAACACCGCCTCCTGTACCTGCGCCGCCGATGCCTGTATAGCTCTGTCTGTGCAGCCGCCTTCGCAAAAGGGTTTATAAAGTTTATTTACTCCTGAATTCTTCCAGTTTGACCATTCTGCCGTTTTCTTTGCGGGAGGCTTCCGCGGCAAGGGCCATGTAATGGCTCTCGAAAGAATTTTTTACCATGTTGAGGCCTTCTCCGCCTTCGCCGCGGACACAGGCCGCGAAATCACTTATAAATGCAGAATCCCCGCCGGCGTGTCCTCCCAAAGGTTCGGCAATACTTATGGTTTCAATATTTCTGCTGGAAAAATCCTTGACCGTAATCCTGCGATCTTCCATATCTCCGGTAATTTCGCCGGCGGTTCCGAACAGTACAATGCTCCTGTGAATGGCCATGGTAAAAGCCGACATGGTAAAATTCGCCATTACCCCGTTGGTAAAATTAAACACGGCGTTCTGATGATCAACCACATCGTTATCACAATGGAAAACACAGCGGCCGTAGGGGCCTTCTTCCAGGGCCTTCATCCTTCCTTCCATGGAAAGATCGGTGGTAATAACATTAACCGGCCAGCCTGTATTTGTACCCAGATAAATTTTTGAAACATGGTAGGGACAGGTATTCATGTGGGGGCAGCCGTCCATACAGCGTTTAGGCGCTCCGGCCGGGGCGTTCTCCGCTTTAAAATAATTGAGGCGTCCGTAGGAACTAAGTGACTCGCAGGGTGAACCCGCCAGCCAGGCCAGCATATCCATGTCATGGCAGCTTTTTGCCAGGATCATCGGCGCCGATTCCGCGGTATTCCGCCAGTTGCCCCGGACAAAACTGTGGGACATGTGCAGGTGCCCTACATTTTCAATCAAATCAATGCCGATAAGCCGTCCAATGCGGCCGCTGTCAAGCAGGTTTTTAAGTTTTCCAAAAAAAGGCGTATATTTGAGTACATGGGCCACCATAAAAATTTTTTTAAAACTTGCGGCGGCCTTTTCGACAGAATGACAGCCGTCCAGAGACGGTACAATGGGCTTTTCGCACAGAATGTGCAGGTTCGCCTTCATTGCCGCCAGAATCGGCCCCAGGTGCATTTGATCCTGGGTGGCTATTATGACCGCTTCCACAGGCGGCAGTTTAACGAATGCGTCCTCCCAGGTAGTATACAGGAATTCGGGAGCGATCCGGTGATCTTTCTGAATCTGCTGTCTTTTTTCAATTACCGGTTCGGCAGCGGCAACGATTTGCAGCAGTCCGGGATTCTGCTGCGCAAAATTTCCGTACGCGTACATTCCTCTGTTGCCCGCGCCCAAAAGCAGGGCCTTTACTGGTTTCATAATAACCTCCGATATTAATATTGAAAAAATCAAAAATTGTGTATATATTTACCGTATTACAAAGGAAATTATAATGCCCGATGAAAGTATAGTAAACAAGGTAATGTCCTTTATTTCTGGCGGCAGCGATAACGCCGACGACAAACAGATTTTGTTAAAACAGCTTGCCAAAGAAGTGCAGCAGAATAAATATGCCAAGTTTTACAGATCCAGACAGGAAGAAGCCGATCCCGGGTTTGCCCAGTATTTTTACAGCATTTTCAAGATAATTCATCCGGCCTATGTTTATCTCAAAGATGATTCTGTAATGAAAAAAATAAAGCAGGTAACACTGGAATCGCACATTGACAAAAAAACAATGGATGTAATAAAAAGGCTTACCGGAGAAGCTGTAGCAGAACGTAGAAAAAACTCAGGCGCTGATTTATCCAAAGAACTGGAACAGGATTTGGCGGCCCTGACTACAGGTTTTGACAATCCCAGACTGGCCGTAGCGGACAAATGTTATAACCTGATAGTCGTTTTTGCCCGTTTTGTTTCCTGGGATTATCTTGGCATGCTTAAAAAATTTGACCCGGAAGTATCCGAAAATTTTTCCGCGCCTCCCAAATTTACGCCCCTGCAGACCGATCTTATTATGGCGGATATCGCGTCTTTTTGTTCGATTTTGCCTTCATTTGATCCGGCCGATGACTGGAAGACTGTGTTGGAAATATTAAAATATTGCAGAGGCGGAACTGACCTTATTCCCCTGGAAATCTGGAACGGGCTGCTGGCAAATCTAAAAGATCTCAAACAATCAAAAATGCTTGATACCATTGTAAAGCTGGCATCAGGGAATCCGGTCTGGGAACCAAGGCCCGCGCCAAAACCCGACGAACAGCTTTCTTCCGGCTGGCTGGCCGAAAAAACCGCGGAGATTCGCCAGATAATAATGAACATCTCGGAGAACCAAAAAAACGCCCAGATCGCGGCTCTTGAAAAAGCCGTATTCGGTACAAACGAAGTCAACAGGCTGATCTATTACAACAGGGAAAGGGGCAAGATTCTGGTTCAGAAGGAAGTATCTTCGTATGTTTACGCTCCGGCAATGAATCATCTGGTCGTGATTATTCAGGATTTTATTAAAAAAGAAATGCAGGAGCTCTCCGATATATTGCTGGTCCGCGGCCAGTGGACAAACAATTCCGCGTCCATCGCGATGTCTGACGCGTATCACACCATTCTGGACATTGAGCCGGAGATGCATGAACTTGACGAATCCCTTTCGGAGGACGGGGGAACAGGCCCCAGGCTGCGCGGCGCACTGGTCAGAATTGACAGGGATCCCAGCCAGACCCGCTATCTTAATTCGATTGTAAATTCGATAAACGAAGAGGCGCTTAATATTTTAAACCGTACTATCCCGTCATTTGTTGTGCTGGGAAAGCATCTTAAAATGCTGCTGGACGATTGCCAAAAGAAGCCTTACGAATTGATTATGAACTGGAAGGAACTGATGCTCGTATCAAAGACGCCGATAGTCCAGAGGTTAAGCGATGATTATAAAAAAGTTAATTATTTTATCCAGCTAATGCTGCTGGAAACCAGGGACAGCGAAGAAGGCTGAACAGAAAACCGGACAGCAGGCTGATTGAAGATGTTTCCGCTGACAATGTTTCAGTCAGCCATGGTTTTTGCCTCGTCCCAGTAACTGTCCATCGCGGCCATATTTTCGCCCTTCATTTCCAGGCCTGTTTCCTTCATTCTTTTTTCCACATGGCCAAAGCGTTTGATAAATTTAAGATTGGCCCTGACAAGCGCCATTGCCGGATCGATTTTTAGAAAACGGCTAAGATTTACCGCCATAAAAAGAACGTCGCCCAGTTCATCCTCAATGTTATCCGGTTTGCAGTCTACGGCTTCTTTTAATTCACCCAGTTCCTCCTGCATTTTAGAGAACAGGCTTTCAACATCGGTCCAGTCAAATCCTTTTTTGGCGGCAATCTTTTGCAGGGCGTAAGAACGCTCCAGCGGCGGGAGACCGGCTTTTGCGTCATCAAGGACAGAATCTTTTGGTTTGCGGCCTTCCTGTTCAACCTTGATCCTGGCCCAGTTGTCCAGTACCTCGGCGCTGTCTTTGACTTTGACATCTCCAAACACATGGGGATGCCTGCGGATTAGTTTCTCGCAGACAGTTTCCAGTACATCGGAAACCGTAAAAATCCCCTGCTGCTGATGCATATAGGAAAGCATGGTAACCAGTAAAAAAATGTCTCCCAGTTCTTCTTTTATGTGGGGCGGATCATTTTGCGAAATGGCTTCGATGCACTCATAGGTTTCTTCAACAAGATCGCCGCGCAGCGTCTGCGGAGTCTGCTCACGGTCCCAGGGACAGCCGTCCGGCGCACGCAGCCGGGTTACAATATCGCAAAGGGCAAGGAAGGCCTGCCCGGTTTCTGTGCTCATATTTTTGTTTTAATATCCCGCTGCTTCCAGCTTTTTCCTGATAAAATCCGCGGCCATGCCAATGTCTTTGGCGGGATCATTTCCGGCTTCCCGTTCAATCGTAAAATAGCCGTTATAACCGGCCTTTTTTAGGGCGCCCAGGTATTTATCAAAATCCACGGCTCCCTCACCGACCGGAGTTTCAGTAAAGTAATCACCGATCCGGAAGTCTTCGATACCGCCTTCCGCAAAGAAACGGTAAACCTTTAAGGGATCGGCCTGCTTCTTCATAATCCCGTCTTTGACATGGGTATGGACTATGTACTTTCCAAGGATTTCAACGGCTTTGACCGGATCAACTCCGGTTACCATTACAAAATTTGCGGGATCAAGATTTACGCCGACTCCGCCGCGGGTCTGCTCGATGAATTTTTTTAAAGTCTCCGGTTTTTCCGGTCCTGTTTCAATTGCCAGGGTAATTCCCTTTGTCTTGCCGTATATGCCCAGGGTATCCAAAGCTTCAAGCATTATGGAAAAACGTTCTTCTTTTGGATCATCCGGTATTACTCCGATATGGGTTGTCACGACCTTTGTCCCGCAGACAGCGGCCAGGTCAATTATTTCTTTGGTCTTTTTGACCCTCTCGGCGTTATCTTTGCGGATTTCAAAACCATGGCCGCCCATGTCTCCGCACAGGGCGCTGATAACAAGTCTTAAGTCACCCAGAAGCTTAAGGTAGGTATTAAGGCGCTCACTGTCATTAAGAAGGGCCGGGATAAATTCCCCTTTTGTAGCGTAAACCTGTACCCCGGTCAATCCCAAAGCGGCTGTCTTATGGAAAGCCTCAGGCAGGGAGCAGCGGAAACCTTCAGCCAATACTCCAATCTTCATGAATTACCTCCGTAAAACATCTGCGGAATATTAACATTATAACAGATCCCGCAAATAAAACACACGCCTTGTCGTATTGTCAAAAAATTATTTACTCAGTATATTGAGTAAATAACTCAGTATGTTGAGTAAAAGTATTAACGGAGAAAATAATGTTTGAAAGAAAACTGGTTGGACAGCTTAGGGACAGGATGAAGGAGGAACGAAGGTTTATACAGGTAATCTCCGGCCCCAGACAAACCGGCAAAACAACCGCATTACAGCAAACCCTGGAGTCACTTTCAGTTCCGTATCACTTTGTCAGCGCTGACGATCCGATCGTAGTTTCAGTACAATGGATTCGCAATGAATGGGAAACGGCAAGGGTTCTGCAAAAGCAAAAAAGTAAAGAAGTAATTTTGGCTTTTGATGAAATCCATAAAGTACCGGACTGGTCATCGGCCGTCAAGGCGATGTGGGACGAAGATACCAGAAAAAAAATTCCAATAAAAGTGATAATTCTAGGATCTTCTTCTCTGCTAATACAGAAAGGTCTAAGTGAATCCCTGGCAGGACGTTTTGAAATTTTATACTGCTCCCATTGGAATTATAGTGAATGTAAAACTGCCTTTAAATATAAACTTGATGATTTTTTATTTTTTGGAGGTTATCCAGGAGCAGCGGCCTTAAAAAACGATGTTGAACGATGGGTGCGTTATATAGGTACATCGATTGTAGATCCTGTAATTTCCAGAGATATACTTCAAACAGAAGAAATCCGCAAGCCGGCCTTGCTCCGTTCACTGTTTAATCTGGGAGCCGCATATTCAGCCCAAGAACTGTCATACACAAAAATATTGGGGCAGCTTCACGACGCGGGGAACACGGTGACACTGGCAAATTATCTTGAACTCCTTGATAAGGCGAACATTCTGTGCGGTCTGTTAAAATATTCGGCAAACAGAATCCGAATAAGGCAAAGCTCACCGCGTTTAATGGTTTATGACACATCATTGTTAATATGGGCTGCCGGAGCAACCAGAAAACAATTTTTGGAAATGCCGGAATTTAGGGGCCATCTTGTAGAAAGCGCCGTCGGCGCGTATCTGTTGGCCCGCGGCAGGGAAGAAGGTTTTTCAGTTTATTGGTGGCGCGAAAAAGAAAAAGAAGTAGACTTTGTAATCGAAAATGGAGCAGCTTGCCTGACCGCTATTGAAGTTAAAAGCGGCATTATCAAACACACAGGAGGCGGTATGGAATTTAAAAAAATATACCCACAGGCATATTGTCTTACAGTAGGTACCCCTGCCTGCGGTCTTGAAGATTTTTTACTGGGTAAAATACCTTTGTTCAGTGAATGAATCAATATGAATATTTTATTTCAAATCCTGAATTCTTTTCTTTGCCCAGTACGGCAGAAGCCGATCGGGGCCGTAAATAAAAGCCAGCATCAGAAGACCGGCCGCTTTTTCCAGAACAGGTTCCAGGGCGGCCTTTTCTTCTTTGGTAAAATCCGAAAGCACCCACTCCACAATGCCGCGGCCGGAACCGGGAGGACCGCCCTGCCCCGGAAGCCTGTCGTCCGGACGCCCGATGCCGATGCGCAGCCGCCAGAAGTCCGCGGTCCCAAAGCAGGCCTTCATGGAACGCAGGCCGTTGTGGCCGCCCAAACCTCCGCCGAATTTTAGTGAAATGGTTCCCAGAGGCAATTCAAGTTCGTCGTGAACAACAATAATGTTCTGCGGCTTGATTTTAAAAAAAGAAGCCGCCGCCGCCGCTGATTCCCCGGAATTGTTCATAAAAGTTGCAGGTTTGAGGAAGTGAATTTTTTCCGGCGCGCCGGCGGCGGGAACCGGTTCTGCAGGATGGTCTGCGGGGAAAAAACCATTGTCAGATGCAAGATTTACACCCGCACAAAAAGAAGCAAGCGCGCCTGTATCCATATAGGCCCACAGGCCTTTGAACTTTTTTTGCCACGGCAATTGATCGCTGGCCGCCAGCTTTTGCTCCAGCTTTTGCGCCAGATGCCAGCCGATGTTATGCCTGTTCCCGCTGTATTCCGGACCCGGATTCCCAAAAAAAGCGGCCAGCTCAAGCATGGCCGGATTTATTTATTTCGTTTTGTCTCTGGATAACCCGGGAAATCAGGCCGTAAGCGGCGGCTTCTTCGGCATTCATCCAGTAGTCCCTGTCAGTGTCCTTCTCCACCTGTTCCCGCAGATGGTTTGTTTCTTCGGAAATTAACCGGTTGATTCTGGCCCTAAGTTTGTCCAGTTCCCTCGCGTGAATTTCAATGTCGGTCGCGACGCCGCGAATTCCGGACAGAGGCTGATGGATCAGGTAATGGCTGTTGGGAAGCCCGACCCTGCGTTCCCTGGGACTGGCCAGCTGGATTATGGCCGCCGCGCTGGCAACCAGACCCATTCCTATGGTCCATACCGGAGATTCAACAAACCGGATCATATCATAAATAGCAAAACCCGCGTCAGCGTCGCCGCCGGGAGAATCAATAAAAATTTGTATGCTTTCTTTTCCCATATCGTCAAGAAGCAGCAGCTGCCTGATTGTTCTTTCGGCAAGTACTTTATTGATTTCACCGGAGATAAGGATATTACGGGTCTTAAGCATTTTTAACGACAGAATATCCGGACCGGAGGATTTTGTCTTTTCAGTATCTTCTGTGTCATCGTCGTCGTCATCGTCGTCATCATCAAGCAGCCTGAATTTGGCTTTTTCAAAATTATTCATTAAATCCTTCATCAATTGAATCCTCCATTAAATCCTTCATCGTATATAATACCAAAAACAAAAAAATTAAAACCCGTCAAAAAAACGATCCTGCACGCGGTTAAAAGCAGCTCTCTGCTCCCTGGAAACAGGATCCTCCGGCGTTAAATTCGAAAAAATTTTTTTGATTTGTTCCTGCAGCAAATCTTTTCTTATGATTGCCAGAACCAGAAAGTCATAAGTGTTTCCGCCGGAATTGGATCCTCCTGATGAACCATAATACAGCCAAAAATCGTCCTTTCTGGAAGCTCCGTCCCATTGGGCATCGGAAGCCGCACGGACAAGCGATTCATAATAACTGCCGTATTCATCATCCGGATAATTAACAGCGGCGTTTAGAAAACGGTTTTCGATCCGGACAGCGGCAAGTCTGGCAAAATCAAGTTCGCAGGTAAACGCGGCGTTCCACTGGTTTAAAGCGTTAAAATTGGCGCCGGTATTATGGCTAATGAACACATAATAATTTTCAAACTCCGGCAGGCTCTCAATGGCGGAAATATTGCCTTCATAATAATATGTAACCCAGTCAGGAATGGCAGCTCCCTTATCCTTGTTTTTGTAATCAATAACTGCCCGGCTGTAATCCCGGACTGCCGGCGGATCTTTTTCCCGCAGCGGCGGCTGTAATTTTTGCTGGCCGGCGCATCCCGCAAAAAGGCATCCGATAAGGATTATAATCAGAATTATCAATTGAAAAGAACGGTTCAGAAAAAATTTTTTCCCGCCGGTCAAACTTAATGCCGCCTTCATTTATTTACCGGTTTTCCTTAAAATCAAATCCATTTATAATAATATATCATATTCGGGTAATATTTTATTGACAAGCGAAGCGAGAGTCGCGCGAAAGCTTGCTTTCGCATGACCGAGCGAGCGCAGTCTAAATAAGGTATTAATACCTTTTATCAGCGGGGTTAAATGCGGGCTACAAGGGCAATTATTCATCTTGAAAATCTTGAAAAAAATCTGGAAGCGGTGCGGAAAAAAATCGGACCCAATCCGGAAATTTGTTTTCCGCTAAAGGCCGGAGCTTACGGACACGGAGCCGTTCAGATGGCGCGGTTTGCCCTTGATGCCGGAGTCAAATGGCTGGCTGTGGCGTCTGCGGACGAGGGAATGGAACTTAGGCAGGCAGGAATCAACGCCAAAATTTTGATTTTATCCCAGATCCTGCCGGAAGAAATCAGCGAAATCACATGCGCGGATTTGATTCCCATTGTAAGCGACGCTGAAATTATAAAACTGCTTGCCGCCGCCGCTGAAAATTCAAAACCGCTGGAAGTGCATCTAAAAATTGATACTGGTATGGGCCGCCTTGGCTGCAGACCGGAAGAAGCCGCCGGGCTGGCCGCTCTTATAGCAAAAAATAAAAAATTAAAACTGGGCGGCCTTGCGACCCATCTGTCCGCAGCCGATTCAGCAACAGCCGGCGACATACTATATACACGGGATCAGTTAGCCAGGTTCCGCTGCGCGGCAGAAGATATCCGCAGCAAGGGAATCGATCCCGGGATTCTGCACGCGGCCAACTCGGGCGCAGTATGTTTTCATGAGCAATCGTACTTTGATATGGTCCGTCCCGGAATTTTGCTGTACGGTTATCCTGCCGGAGACAGCCTGCCCCCGGATTTGGAAGTACTGCCGGTAATGGAACTGCGCAGCACAATTGTTCTTATAAAAAAAATCCGGGCCGGCGAAGAAATATCATACGGCCGTACATGGAAGGCCGCACAGGACACCTGCATTGGAAACCTGCCGATCGGGTACGCCGACGGATTGCCCCGGGGTTTGTCCAATAATTATTCGGTAAAAATCCGGGACAAAACCTATCCTTTGGCAGGAAGAATCTGTATGGACCAATGTATGGTAAACCTTGGAAACGGCGGCGAAGTAAAACGCTGGGACGAAGCCGTAATATTCGGGCCCGGCTTTACAGGCGCCGGAGAAATCGCGCAAAAAACCGGGACTATACATTACGAGATTTTATGCAATATAAATAAACGAGTACCGCGGATTTACATAAACGGAGAAAAGTAAAATGATTAATACAGTAATACTGGATTTTGGCGGAGTTCTTGGATATCCAATTTCCGGCAACTGGTTTATACCCTATGATTTATTAAAAATTATAGGACCAATAAACATGATACCCCTTTTGTTCAGAAAGGGCAAACTGAACAAGGCCTTTGTCAAGGGCAACGAATACCTTACAGACAACAATAAAATATTAACCGAAGATGATGAATTTGAACTGTTCTGTAAATTTTACCGGATTGTTTTTAAAGAAATGAAAATAAACGCAAGCGACAATGTAATACACAAACTGGCGAACAGCAAAGTGTATGACGACTTTCAGATAAAAATTTACGATGACGCACTGAGCGGAATTACAAAGCTTAAGGAAAAATACAGGGTAATTATAATAACGGATACATGGCCGTCGACAAAAAGGGTGCTTGAACACTGCGGCATATTCAAATTATTGGACGGTTTATTGATGTCCTGCAATTATGACCAGACAAAAGAAACAGGCGGCCTTTTTGAGATTGCGATCAGGGAGCACAGCCTGGTACCGCAGGAATGTATTTATATAGATGACCATGCCAACAATCTGGAAAACGCTGCCAAAGCCGGATTTAATCCGGTATTGATGTGCCGCAGAAACGAAGCCGAAGAAACCGAATATCCGGTGATACATGAGCTTGATGATATTGAAGATGTAATTGCGGAGCAAACTGAAAAAAATTGAACGCAGGGAAAAACTATTCCTGCTCATTTACAATAATCTTAACGATTTCCTGTCAACGCCGTCAGCTCCAAGATATACGGCGAAATTTTGCAGGCCCTTAATGACCGCTTCCCTTTGTTCCCTGCGGGATTCTTTATTAATTTTTTTTCCGTTTTGGGAATCTTCCCACCACCAGGCTTTGATTTTGATCGGCTGGCCCTGTTCGTATTTTACAGGTTCAAAACGTGCGATTAAATTATTTTTATAAAGTACCGGCAGTACATAATAACCGTATTTACGCTTAACCTGGGGTACATATACTTCCCAGGTGTATTCAAAATCAAAAAGCTTTTTGACCATAAGCCGGTCCCAGAGCATATTGTCAAGCGGGGCCATAATTCTGGCGGCGCCGTCATATTGATCCGGATCGTTGATTATTGGCAGATCTTTGCGGCGGATATAGAAAGTTTCGTTAATCCCTGCGGCATGAAGCGGAACAATTAATTTTTTTTCTTCAAGTAATGCAAAAATTTTTTGTCTTAAGTTTATATTGCCCAGACCGTAACCCAGCCAGCCGCTGCCGTTACGCAGCCAATGGACGCCCATGCTTCCAATGCGGCGCATAATATACCACTCATAAAATTCATCTTCATTTCCAAACGGATCTTTTGCGTTTAGAATTTTTGCGGGGAGGAGGTTTTCGGTTAAATCATAAACCTTGTGCGCGTTCTTTTTGGAATGAACGCCCAGTTTCCCGGCTGTAAGCAGATAATCAAGCGCCGCTCCGGAAATCTGGCGGTGGCCCCAGCTCCCTCCCTCGCATGCGCCGAGCTTGATTTCTCTGGCCATTAACGGACCTCTGGTTTTTATTTCCCCGATTACCTGATCAAGCCACTGTAATGTTCCGGTTTGCCCCCTGTGTTCCAGGACCCTGGCTGAATTTCTTAACCGGCCTTCTGTAATCCTGGAAAAAAAAGGTATGTCGTTTGTCAGGTAAACTGACATTTCCTTGTCCCAGCCGTCTGTCAGGGAACGTTCGCTGTATAAAAGGTCATTGAGCAGATCTGCTTTATAATTTTTTACGCGGGACTGGAAAACAAGGTCGGTATTGCGGCCAACAACATTGAGCGGATCGTACTGAACGCTTCCTATGCGGCGCAATAATTTTTTAACGCCGTCCTTTCCGCAGAGGCGATCGTAGTTGTCCAGGCAATGATAACGGACCAGAAATGAACGCAGCTGTTCTTTGGAAATTTCTTCGGGAACGCGCCTTTTTTTAATATATCCCTTCTTCGCGCCAGATTTTATTCATCATGTTGTACCGGCTCAAATCAAGGCCGGTATAGACACAGTTGGAAGTTGAAAAAATATAACCGTAACCGGGCATGCCGTCTCGCAGCGAGCGGCGGACATCGGCGGCGGCTTGTTCGGCAGTGCCGGTCTGGAGAAGGCCGCAGTTTACATTACCAACCAGGCACACCCTGTCGTTGTATATTTGCTTTAACAGTTTTAAATCCACGCCGCCCTGGGGATCAAGGGAATGCAGCCCGTCCGGTTGACATTCAATAAGCTGATCGATAATGGGCATGATGTTGCCGTCGGTATGTTTAATCGTGTAATAACCCATACTGCGGTATTCGCGGATTATCTTAGACAGGACAGGCGCGATAAAATCCGTAAACATTTCCGGAGTATAAAACGGATTTACGTTAAAACAATAATCCGCGCAAAGGGTAAAACCGTCCAGCAAGGTCCCGTTATCAATCTGTTTTAATTTTGCCGCAAACTCCGCCATTTGATTGAGCCTTTGTTCCTGTTCGGCCATAATACCTTGCGGGTCCTCATAAAGCCTTACAGAAAAATCAATCATTTTATCGCCGTTGGGTATGCTGAAGGTAGGATCGCCGTGCATACACAGGTAATATTCCATGCCTGTCGTTTCCCTGATTATCTGCAGAAGCCTTACAGTGCTTTCAAAATCAGACGGATTGGGATGAACAAATATGGCGTCATGGCCGTAGAGTTTGGCAATCTCGGTAAAACAAAAAGCGACATCCCTTAACTGCGCTTCTTTTTCCCTGGCGCTGGACTGGTTCCACTGGGCGTAGGCGCGGTGGCTGGGATGCACCTTGCCAAGAACTTCCATAGTCAAAAAAAAGACAAGCTCGAATGTGGGCACATGGCCTTCAATCTTTTCGCGCTTAAGCGCTTTAATAAAACGTTCGCGTCCGGTAAGGTTATTTTCTGTCATCGTTAACGCCTCCTTTTGGAGCCGTATCCATTGGATACGAAGCCTCCTGTGGAACCTGTTAATTTATCCCAGGTTTCAAAAACTTTTCTTACGTTCTGCCATCTGGCGCCGGCGCCGAATTCGCACTGGGCTATGCAGCCGCCGTTTTGCCAGAGATTTTCGTAAACATCACTAACAGCTTTAACAACCAAACCGGAATCAGGAGAAGGCAATAAATGCTGGCGGTCAATTTCACCCCAAAAACAAATTTTGCCGCTGTATTGAACAAGTTTATCGATACCCATACAAAAGATTTGCGAATTAAAAGCGTCAAGGCCCATTTCGATCAAATGGGGATAAATCGCCAAAGTATATCCGTCCGAATGCATAAATATTTTTTTATTGTGACGGCGGGCAATTTCAATATAATCCCTGTACAGGGGTTTAAAAATTTTTACCCAGGTATCAGGATGAATAAGCAGGCCGCGCTGGGTTCCCCAGTCATCCATCATGTTGAGGGCGTCAACATCCGTCTTTGCCCACTTCTCCATCAGCTCGCAATAG
>WQZG01000049.1 GCA_009780855.1 Treponema sp. | reverse complement strand
CCGATCCTTCTTCGCTGTAAATTATCAGCGATGAAGAAGAACTCTGGATTTCTTCCACCTGCTCGCGGATTTGGCGGGTGAGTACTGCAATGTCATCGGCCAGACGGTTTACCTCTCCGGCGACAACAGAAAAACGTTTGCCGGTTTCTCCCGCGCCCGCGGCTTCAAGCGCTGCGTTGAACGCTATTACTTTTGTCTGATCTGTAATTGTATTGATAACCCGTACTATGTCCCGTATTTTATTAACCTTGCCGCTTAACATTATTATACCGCTGATAATCCCGGAATTTTTTTCTTTTATTTCTCCCATTTTTTTAACGTTTTTTTCCAGTACTTCAAAACCTCTTAAAACATCTTCTTCCATTTTGGAAGCAATGGAGGCTACGCTTCCGGTTTTGTCAGCGATTTCTGCGACTATCCGGGTGTTCTCATCTATTGAATTTTCAATCTTCAGCATATCAATGCCGCCGGAATTCCCGCTTCCGTTATCCGCCAGCGCGTTTGCCGATTCCCTTACAGCGGAGGCCAGTTCGGCCAGTTTGCTGTTGAAACCGGCGCGGCCTGCGTCAGCGCGCGCGGCTGTTTTTTCCAGCCCGCGGATTTTTCTGCCGCGGTAGTACAGCATCGGGACGCAGACAATAAGGACCAGTAAAACTCCGGAAAAAAATGTTATGACCGGTGCAAGCATATTTTACCCCTGGGCTTCTGTACGGTATTTTTCCACTTTACCTTTTAATTCTACCGACATGCCGTTGAGGCTGTCGGCGATTTTGGAAGTGGATGATGTGGCGATTACAAATTGTTTAACCCCTGCCGAAATTTCCTTGAGGGCGCCGAAAATTTGCGTGGATGCGAGTTCCTGCTGTTTGCTCAGGTTGGAGATTTGCTGGGATCTGGTCGCGACATCCTGCGAATTTTCGACAATATGCTCAAAGACAATTTTTTGTTCGCTCATTCTCTCGTAGCCGGTTTCAATTTGCCTTGAGCCGTTGTTGGCCTCAGCAATAAGGGTCTGGGAGGCTCCCTGCACTTCTTCGATTTTTTGTTTGATTTCTCTGGTCGATTCAACGACGTTATCCGCGAACCGCCTTATTTCGGAGGCGACAACCGAGAACCGCGCTCCGGCTTCTCCGGAGGAGGACGCCTCAAGAGACGCGTTAAAGGCGATTAGTTTTGTCTGGTCAGCGATGCTGTCAATAATTTTTATTGCTTCGCTGATACGTATAATCATGTCAGAAAGGTTCCTGATCTCGGCGATGATCTTCTGGTTCTGGTTCCTTATATCTTCCATCATAACCTGGCTCGCTTCCCGCAGTTCCGCGCCCTTGCTGCTCAGTTCCCGCGTCTGAGTCGCCAGATTCGCGACTTCCGTAGTTTTATGCGCTATCTGTTCGGACAGGTTCTTGCTGCCTTCCATGGTGCTTACAATCTCCGAAACGCTGGCCGACTGCTGGTTGGCCGTGGTTGTAATTTCCCTTGATGACGAAGAAAGATCAAAGACTGAATCGGCCACAAGTTTTGTACTCTGCTTGAAACTCCCGAATGTCGAACGCAGGATGTCAAGGAAGCCGTTGAAAGCCTTCATCAGTTCGCCGAATTCATCCGCGGAGTTTATATGCAGGGACAGGGTCAGGTCATTTTCGTTAAGGCCCCTGAACAGCGCCTTGAGGGTCCTGACCGAGCTGCTTATGTCCATGGTAATAAACACGACAAAACCGATGGCTATACCCAGTGTAACAAGGACTATAACCAGATAAAGAATCATCTGGCCCCTTGCAGCCGAGGTACTGTTTATAATCTGAATATCAAGGGAGTCCAGAGTTCCGGCCCAGAGCTGGTTTAAGTCGTAATTAAGATTGGAAACAGTTTCCATAAATTCCTGGGCAGTACAGGGATTGGCAATATTGAAACCGAACATTCTGCCGTACAGTTCCGTCAATTCGTCTACCGTTCCCCGGTAACGGGCAAGCCTGTTTTCAAGTTCTGTAAAGTCAATTGTCTTTTTATTGTTTTCTTCCATGGCGGACTCAAGACTGCCGCTAATGCGTTCCCTGTCCGACCCCAGAAAAAGCTGAATGTTGCGCATCTGCTGCAGGTCGGCCATGGCAAACATGGTCAGCGGAATATCTTCCGGCCTGCCGTCATACGGCTTTGTCGTCAGCCTGCGCCCCAATGCCTGTGCGGCCGCGAGATCGCTGTTGTTTTTATCGATTAAATCCGCGGCGCTGTAAAGATTTTGGCGGACCAGGTTTCCCAGGGTAAGAAGACGCAGCGCGGCTTCCGGTATGGCCGAAATTGCCGACGCGATAAAATAATAAGTGTTAATGTCGGAGACCAGAATCAGCCTGGAACCTTCTCCGATATTATTGACAGCGTCCTTGATTGAATTTTCAAAATCCAGATAATTCTGGTACAGATCCGCGTTGTCTTTTTCGGTCTTTTTAAGCGTGTCCCATTGTCCCAGCAGGTCCGATGATTTATTCGTGTCCGAATTGTACTGGTTAATTCCTTTATCCAGGGATCGAAGCGCGTTTCCAATCTGGTCATCCAGGTTACGCAAATCCCCCTGCTTAAGGCCCAGATATACGTTAAGGTATTCGGGTAAATTAAGCATTACATTTACCGCCGGTTTCAGCGACATAATTCCGTTGTGGGCGTCAACACTTTTTTGTATTGTCGCCGCGGTATTGATACTGAAGAAGACCAGCATTACTCCGATTGGTATAAGAAAGACCGCGCTGGAAATAAAAAGTTTGGTTGATATTTTTAACCTGGAAAAAAACATGGTTACCCTCTGTTTTAGATCTGTTTTAACTATTAGATCAGTTTTAACTGAATTCTAAATTACAATCGTACTTCTGTAAAGGGCGTGCGTTTTTTAAAATAAAACATGCCGTTCCTGTTCTGCCGGACAATGCCGGGATTACTTACTCCCAAGGTCTCCGAAACTCCCATTATCAGGATGCTTTCTTTTGCCAGGACCGATATTAAATTTGAAAGAATACGGTCTCTGGACCCTGGTGTAAAATATATAAAAGCGTTCCGGAAAAATATCACATCATATTCTCCGGACTGCAGTTTATCCATCAGGTTATGTATAAAAAAATGAATGTTTTTTTTTAAAGAAGGATCTATCCTGTATCCATCCGCGGTTTTTTGCAGATAATGGTCTGTTATATAATGAAACTGGCTGCCGTCTTCCCTTAAAACTCTTGGACCGTACAATCCCAGCAGGGCCGAATCAATAACCCTGCGGTTAATGTCAAACGCGTCTATAAAATACCTAAGCGGTTCTTCTGCGGTTCTGTTATAGGTCTCAATAAGCATGGCGATACTGTAGGCTTCACAGCCGCTGGAAACCGCGGCGCAGCAGATCCGCAAACCGGTCTCTTTGTAAGCAGGCAGCAATTCGCGTAAAAAAGAAAAATGCGCAGGCTCCCTAAAAAAATAAGTCTCGCTGACCGTAAGAAATTCTGCGGCTTCCCCGGTTAAAAAAACGTTCTTTATTACAGCAGGTTCCATACCGCCGTATGTTTCCAGGATATATGTGCGCAATTTTTGTAAATCTGACAGATCCGCCCTTATGCCGAATTGTTCTTCGGCCCTAATTCCTAATGCATCTGTTTCTGTACCAACTGTCATCTAACCAGCCTGATAATTTCTCCCGGTATTTTGTCCAGGGGCAGTACCATATCCACGCAGCCTGTCCGGACCGCTGCCTGCGGCATGCCGTAGATAAGGGATGTTTCCTCGTCCTGCGCAATTGTTATGCCGCCGGCATTGCGTATCGCGGCGGTTCCGGCGGCGCCGTCGCTGCCCATGCCGGTAAATACCGCCGATATCACAGATTGCCCCAGGCTCTCCGCCGCGGTTCTGAACAAAACATCGGCCGCAGGTTTTTGGTTGCTTTCTTCGCTGCCGTCATTGTACAGCATAATAAGACCAGCGGCGTTTTTTCGCAGCTGCAGATGCAAACCGGTCTGCGCAATATAAACCGAACCTGGCTGCGGCTTTTCGTTTTCCTGCGCGATTTTGATTTTGAGCGGCGTGAATGTACCGAGCCACTGCGCAAAACTTTCGTCAAATCCGGGTGAATTATGCTGAACCAGAATTATTGGCGGAAGAGGACCGGCGCCCAGCAGGGTAAAAAAGTTCGCCAGGGCTTTGGGGCCGCCTGTGGAAGAAGCCATGACTATTGCGTCTATCGTCCGTTTGTCCGGTAATTTTATTTGCGGGGGATTAACTGGAATATTTTTATGCGATTTAATGCCGCTTATGCGTTTTAAGGTTTCGTAAATTTCTTTGCGTTTTTGCGGATTCAAATTGGAAGCGAAAATTTCTTTGGAATAAAATTCCAGCGCTCCCTTGATGGTGGCCTCGTACGCGATTTTGGCCGTGTCATGGCTTGAAATCACAACAATCGGAACGGAAACTTTTTTTAAAACAGTTTCGATTACCTGCAGTCCGTTCATTTTGGGCATTTCCAGATCCAGGGTTACAAGATCGGGATTCATGGAAAGGATTTTTTCCGCTCCTTCTTCGCCGTCTGCGGCCTCGCCGATAATATTAAAACCCCCGTCTTCTTCAAGAAAATCACGAAGGATATCGCGTGCCAGAGCGCTGTCGTCTACAATAAGCGTATTAATCATTATTTACTTCCGCATACATTTCTGCAAGTTTATCCGGATTCAATATCAGGACCATACCGCCGCTGCTTTCAAAACACACGCCGCTGATATACGTATACACCCCGGCAAATGCCGCAGGCAGCCGCTTTATTTCACTATCGGGTATTTCCAGATCAATATCTATTTTAGGTGTCAGAAGAATTGTCCCGGACAAATTGTTTTTTAGATGCAGTGCGTGAGGCGCTGCGGTTTCCGCCTGCCCAAAAAGTGCCGGTATTAAAATAACGGTTTCTTCATTTATTGTTTCTATGATTTTTTTTTGTGTCAAATCTGCGTCGGAAATACGCCCGATTTTTTCTGCGGGAATTCCCAGATTAATTCCGGTCAGAGAGCATACAAAATATTTCACCCTAAGGTTCCTGTTCAAAATCACGTTTGATCCGGCTGATGATCTCTGCGGCGTCAATGCAAAAAACCTGGCCGTCTTTCCATTCAAAGTATGAATTGACCAAACCTGCCATGGAAGTTTCCTGTTCAATTTTCATAATTTTTTGCGTGTCCGGATCCGCGATATCGGTGACATCATCGATTAGAAGCGCGAGTTTGTCAATTTCTTCCTTGAGAACAATTATTTTTTTTGAACCGGAAGTTTCATTAAAAAGCAGGAGACTTATGTCTATTAACGCGTAAGGCACCGAATACCGGTTGATAAGCCCCTTTACATAACCGGGTACCAGGGGAAGCGGAAATACCCTTTCCAGGGCAGCCACTTCGCCTATGATTGCTGAAGGCAGGGCGTATAATTTTTTTTGTATCGTAAAAACCAGGTATTTTTCATTCATGAATATTCAATTTTATCACATAATATTATAAATCCGCAATTGCCAAAGGCACTTAATCCTGTTTTATACGGGATCTGCATTTTTACCGGATCTGTGTTATTGGATCTGTTGCAGTATTGCAAATACCGGATTATACTGAAATATGCAACAAAATAAACTTGATGTAAAAAAGACGCTTTTACTTTCTTTTGGTTTTTTCGCTTCGTCAATCGCATGGAGTGTTTACAATTCCTTTGTACCGCAGATCCTTGCCGGATTTCTGACCAGCACAACGCTGATCGGATTTATCATGACGTTTGACAATATATTCGGAGTTATTTTCCAGCCGGTGTTCGGGACCTTAAGCGATAAAACCCGTACCAGGTTCGGACGCCGCATGCCCTATATTTTTATAGGTCTGCCAATCTGCGCCGTGGCCTTTATCCTAATACCGCAGATGAAGACGATATTGCCGCTGATGGCAGTTTTAATTATTTTTACCTTTGTAATGTCAACCTGGCGTTCTCCTGTTGTCGCGCTCATGCCGGATATTACTCCCGGCCCCATGCGGAGCCAGGCCAACGGAATTGTCAATTTTATGGGCGGAGTAGGCAGCCTGCTTGCTTTCCTGGTCGGCGGCATACTTTTTAGGGTCGGCGGGTTCCCTCTGCCGTTTCTTATGAGCGCAATTCTGATGTTCGCGGCATTGGCCGTCCTTGCCCTCTTTGTGCGCGAACCCAAAATAGCCTACGAACCGGAAGCCAAAGAAACCAAAACAAAAGTCAAACTTGGAAAGGCAGAAAAGAAAAGCCTTTTGCTGATACTATTCGGTGTATTTTTTTGGTTTACCGGTTATAACGCGATCGAAACCTTCTTTACTTTATATGCCACAAATACTCTGGGCATGGACGCCGGCGGCGCTTCAATGACGCTGGCAATTTTTTCCCTTACATTTCTCGCTGCGGCTGTTCCCATGGGTTTTATGGGCGCCAAATTCGGCAGGCGCAAAATTATACTGACAGGGCTTGCCGGCCTTGTTGTGCTTTTCTTCCCAATGATATTTTTGGCCAATGTGTGGGTAACCCGTGTTTGCCTTTTCCTGGGCGGATTCTTCTGGGCCATGATAAACATCAACTCCCTGCCTATGGTAGTCCGTCTCTCCGGCGAAGAAAAAGTCGGTACTTTTGTAGGTTATTATTACTTCTTCTCGTTTGCCTCCCAGATCGTTTCTCCCATACTGTTTGGAGCCATCCGTGACCTGGTAGGGAATTATCAAGTACTGTTCCTGTACTCCTGTATTGCCTTTACCCTTGCGCTGCTTAGCCTTATTTTTGTACGCCACGGCGAGGACGAGCCTGTAAAGGTAACCGCCACCGAGATTCTTGACGGGATGGAGGATTGAAGGCCGGGTCCCGGTAAAAAATTACAGCAAAATATTTCAACAAAACCGAGCAAATTCGTTCAGTAAAAGTGAGCAAAATCGTTCAACAAAACTGAGCAAATTCGTTCAGTAAAACTTGACAAAATATATCAATTGAAATATTTTAATTATAGTGGATTACTTACCGAGAATTTTGGATAAATTACTTAAAGATACCCTGGATTGCATTGGCGCAGTTTTAATTGTTGGACCAAAATGGTGCGGAAAAACCACAACTGCCGAAATGCAGGCAAAAAGCGTTCTTAAAATGCAGGATCCTGATAAAACCAGAGGTTATTTAGCAACAGCCGAGACTCAACCATCATTGCTGCTGACAGGCGAAAATCCCAGATTGATAGATGAATGGCAAATTGCGCCCATATTGTGGGATTCAGTCCGGACTGAAGTTGACAGGCGCAAAGAAACAGGTCTGTTTATATTAACAGGTTCGACTACAGTAGATGATTCCAAAATTATGCATTCAGGTACAGGCAGAATAGCCAGGCTCAGGATGTATCCAATGAGCCTGTTTGAATCAAAAGAATCAAACGGGACTGTTTCACTTGAGAAATTATTTAATAATAAAAAATATAAAATTAACGGGGCAAAATCAGAATTATCGATTGAACAGCTGATTTTTGCCGCCTGCCGCGGAGGTTGGCCCGCAAGTTTAAATAAAAAAACTGATAAGGCAGCGCTATTTACGGCAGGATCATATCTGGATAATATTTGTGAAAGTGACGCTTCAACTGTAGATGGTGTTAACCGCGACCCCGGCAGAATGCGGGAAATTTTACGTTCATATGCAAGAAATATATCTACAATGTCCGGAATTCAGACATTTATAAAAGATTTAAATGTAAATTACGGCCCCATTAGTATAAATACGCTTTATTCATATCTGAATGCACTTAACAGACTTTTTGTAATAGACGAAGTGAAAGCCTGGTCTCCCGCCATACGGTCAGCATCTGCAATCAGGGCGTCCAATAAACGGGAATTTATCGATCCTTCCATAGCTGCCGCTGCTTTAAAAATTACGCCCCAAATCTTAATGCAGGATTTAAATACATTTGGTTTTATTTTTGAAACCTTGTGTATACGGGACTTAAGGATTTATTCCAATGCACTGGGAGGCGAAGTTTTTCATTATCATGACCGTCACGATTTGGAGGTTGATTGTGTACTCCGTCTTGGCGACGGCAGATATGCTCTTGTTGAATTCAAACTTGGAAGCAGGCAAATTGAAGAAGGCGCAAAACATTTACTGACTATTAAGGAATTAATCGATAAAAATAATTTGACAAAAAACATAAAGATCAAAGAACCGGATCTTCTGATAATAATCACCGGAGATGAAATGGCTTACCGCCGCAAGGACGGGATTTACCTGATTCCGATTGGGTGCTTGCGGGATTAATATTATAAAAAAAAGGCTGTCCGAAGAATAACTTCCCGGACAGCCTTGATTTATTAAAAACTTTTCATCATCAATTGATGTCTTCTGGATTGGGCCGCACATCCCATGTACTGTTAAAAGTATAATCTATGGCTCGGTCGCCGCCTGAATAATATTGTGGGAAATTATTTGAAAGCCAGCGGCGTTCTCCAGGAAATGCCATGTAATACTCTATAACATTTGTCCAGTTACCAATATTAATTGCGGATTGTTTTGGACCGTATTTTTTTAAAATATCTGGTTCAGAATCATTATCATGGCCCAAATAAAGATTGAAATATACCGGAGCGGCTACATCCCAGGTCACCCATTGCCATGTTGAATCTGCGAGTGCAGTCGGACTGGAACTTACCCTGGATAATGGACGTATACCGGTTCTTTTTTCTGCATTATTTTTTATATCTGTCCAATTATCTGCGGGCGTAAGCGGGAAACCAGGAATTGTAGTCGCTGTTTTAGTATTACCGCCCCTTATCCAAAACATGTCTCCATTTCCGAATGTTTGGCCATTATTTCCGGTTATACTGGTTGTACCATTATCTTTATGAACACTAGTAGCAAATACAATTACTGTTCGATAAGCTATTTCATCGGCATATCTGCCGCTGCTGTATTGAGCAGAAGTACCTGTTCCTGTAAATCCCACTGCACGAACCCTCCATCTGTACCCCTGATATACGCCTGCCCTAGCGGCTGGAGTAGTTTCTGCTGCAGTGCCTCTTTCCAATGGAGTTACAGGTGCCAGAATCTGACTGCCAAAAACATTGGTTTGATCTGCGGGTACACTTGTTATTTCAAGATTGGTCATGGCAGTCGGTTTATTCAGGACTGGCGGGTTTTTATCAAAATTCACTGACCATGTTACTGAATCGTCTCCCGGGTTATCGGATTTTTCCTGGTAAGTGACCCTTGAATAAGGTGTCCTGTTATCAAAACGTATTTTTGCCGTGCCGGGAGGTGTAACAATATAACGCGCCTGGGTAAAAGGAGCTACTGCTAATGGATTGAATGAAGCATTGTTTGTAATAACATCTGATGATTTTTCAATCCGGATTGTAGGTTTAGAAACATAATCTAATGTATGCATTGCATCATATTCCCTGCAGGAACTGCCCAATAAATCGACAACAAAGCCATTTCCATACTTCACTTCATAATTAGCTCCCAGGACCTTTAAGCCATTTGAACCAATTAAGCGTACCATAACAATGTCACTGGTCATGCCATTGGACGGATTTGATCCGCGTATATCGATTAAACTTGAATTAATTGGAATATTAATTCCTTCTGCTACTCTGAATTTTTCTGCCAGTTGCTCTAAAGGTGTTCCATTAGCATCAGGTTTTATATTATACGGATCAACATCAAATCTTAAGATATATTTTGCCGAATTATCCGGACCATTGTTTGGGTCGTAACCATTCGTTCCTTCTTTATAGTATTGATCAAATAAATCAGCTCCAATGGCAACACGATACCGGGCCCTTTGTGAGAGGTTAAGTACGGAAGGTAATCTATAACCATCAGCTTCCTGTATAATACTGATAAAATTGGTTTCACTACCCTTAAAAACATTACGATTAAATTGGATTTTCAATGAAGTCCAGTATGAATCGTCCTCTTGAATAGTTTGCTGGGAACTTGATAACAAAGGATCTGCTTCCAATTTCGGATACCCACTGACCAGTTCCGGAATACCGTTTATGATGTAAAAAATCTTTTTGTTCTGCAAATTGCTGCCGGTACTGTTAACCAGAGTCAGGTTCAGCAGGAAGCTTACATCGGTTCCGTCCTCATCTGTAACTCCGGGTCCGCCTGTAGATTGAAACACACAGTTATTCAGGGCAAGAACCGCGCTGCCTATTGTTTTATCGGCGGGGCCAATTTTGTATTCGAAAGTATAGGCTGTTACTGCTCCGTTACTGTTGGTAGGATTGAGCGGATCGCCGGGGCCTGTTGGTTTGGGCGCCTGTATGACAATCGGAGTATTATTATTGGATTCATCAACCGCGCTTAGCGTAAAAACCGGATCTTCTTTGATAATAACGGGGTTGCGGAATGTCAATGTAACCGGAATTACATCCTCCCTGCCGATTGGTTTTGACGGATCGTTATCGATATACCCGTTATTGGTATAGGTCCCGTTGGGTAATGCCGAAGTAACAAGTGTCAGTAATCCGCCCATATCCCAGTTAAAGGTAATGGGCACAGTCCACTCCGAAACATTCCCCGCTTCATCAATCTGACGGGCTGTTATGACATAGAATCCCTGGTCAAGTTGTGTTTCGTAATTGTTTGCAATTGTATAATCGTAGGGCGCCCAGTCTCGTCCGTAGTTAATCGAGTAAAAAATTTTGGAAAGATCCTGTTTTTCCGTTCCGGAAGGTATTATGGAAATATACAGGTTTTCGTTATACAGATTTTTTAATCCTATTGTGCTTCCTGTATATTTATCGATAAAGTCCTGCGAACCGGAATAAATTCTGGGATCCCATGGCTCTGTATCTCCTGCCGGAGGAGTAACGCCGGTGCCTGATTGACCGGTGCCTTTATTATTGGTAATTACACTTCCAGCGTTCTGCAGATAAGTTAGTCTTATTGTCGGCGGGGACGGTACAATTGCATCGATTTTTATGCCGTTTCCGTTAAATCGGTTAACCAGGTCTGATGCATTATAAACATTGCCGGCCAGATCCTTGATACTGCCTTCCATTTGCAGCAGTTTTATATCACCGTAATCTGCAGTATAATCATACTTCTGGATTACATAATTAAATATCAATGAATTACCGCTAACCTGTACATTTTCCGATGTTTTGGCAGTAAAATCTTCAATGGTGTCATTTTCGACATTTAATAAAAGCCTTGTTGCGTCCGGCTGTACAGGTTCGCTGAAGGTCAATGTAATATAGATGGTATTACCGTAGGTATACCATCCCTGCCTGTTGATTGAGACAGCGTCTGACAGGGTGGGCAGGGTAGTGTCTATTTCTATTTGTTTGCCCGCGCCCAGAGTATACAGATAATCATTGTCCGCGCTGTTTGTTGTTACGGGCAGTTTATTAACGATAGCTCCCGCCAGCGTCCTGTTACTGGTAACCATCCGTATTTCTTCGTTGCTTCCGGGCGCTGTCCATGTAAACGGATAACCGTCCTTGTCATAATTGCTGTCGCCGTTGTAAATGCCGGTTACCGTTAATTTATCTATTGTCTGGCCTGCCTGTACCGTATAGGTAAAGTGCTGTTTGGTACTCGCTCCGTTATTTTGCAGGTGATCCGGATGGTTCTTGTTATAATAGGCAAGTGCCGCCGGCCTGGTGGTGTCTCCGGGGAAATTCAAAATCAAGATTGGGTATGGGTTTGTTAAAGGATCCTCGTTTATATTTTTAAGCGTTACCGGTTTATTGAATTCCAGGAAAATATCAATGGTACTGTCCGGCGTCCCATTGGTAAAAATACCGTCCGAATGATCACTTCCTATCCGCTGGAACCTCAGGTTGTCGCTCAGGATTAGCCAGGAAGCTCCGTCTTCGCTTATATTGCCTCCGGTGTCTGTAATGACTGCGCTTACTACAAGGGTATCCTTTAAATGTTCCGCAATCAGAACATGGGTGCCGTAAGTATCGGGATTGATTGTTCCCTCCGGCGTCATGCCCAGGGCAAGAATCTCCCCTACCGCTGTCCATGTACCGGATGTATCAGTCGGATTTTGCTGTTTAATATTTAATACAAAGTTTTTGGCCGGGTCTGTCCGGGTTCCATTAATGGTAACAACAAAATTCTTTTCAAGGGTTTCCTTTATTTTAAAATATTCTGCGGAATCTTCTTCCCATTCACCTGTTATTGTTATGGTATCACCGCCTCCGAATTGGGGCAGGGATTCGTGGTATTTACCCGGTTCAAGATCTTCTACATCAGTTGGGGGCTTACCCTGTCTATGCAGCTGAACCGCTGTTATGGTCACTCTTGGAGCCTTTGTATCTCCCTGCGGCGCCCAGGTAATAATCGACGATTTTGGTACTGCGTCGACGTCCGTTGCTTTTAACAAAAACACCTGGCTCTTGAGGAAATTATAATTTTGTGCTGAAAGGGGATCGGCGGCAATGTTTGGATCAATTAAAAGGTCTCTCTTTAAATAAAGGGTTTTTGAATATTTATAAAGCAAGCGTCCGGAAGGATCATTGACCGGTTCCTGTACAAGCTCCGGTGTACCTATTTTCATTGTCCAGACTTTATTTGGATAATTTACGTCATACGCGTTGTCCAGTCCCGCTCCGTCCGGCCCGGGCGGCGCGAACCATCCGTAAGTATTGGCCGGTAAATTGGGCGGCGCTGTCATTGCGGTTGAACCATACTCCGGATCCCTAAAAAATGACAGCTGGCTCATCGCCGCGTAATTTATCGAATGGGGATTAATCCAAACAATGGAAACACTGGATAAACCGGAAGCCGTAGTGGCGTAACCTTCTATGGTAATATTCCAGTCATCCGGCGTGGTACCGTTTATTTTCGTAAACATTGGGTCGGAAGCAACCGGAGTGTAGGGAGGCCGGATTTCCGGGTAGCTTATGTCCAGTACTTTGAAATAACCGGATTCAATGGCATAGATTCCGTAAATATCGTAAATACGCGCCTCTATATAATACACTCCGCTGGTTGGGGGAGGGTTAAAGTCCCATGCCTGAATGGTTGTTTTTTCCGGATTTGGTACTTGTTTGGGAGTTTGGTATTCCGGCAGAAGTGTTCTGGCCGGCCAATTGTCGGAGTTTACGCTGTAAATTTGATACTCCACCCTGTCAACACCGTCATCGTCATAAGCCCTGCAGGGCAATACAAAACTCGGATACACAACGGAATTAAAATCATCCTTGTCTGCCGGATTTGCTTTTATTGAATCGGGATAAGTAGCCCAGGGAATATCGGACTGGGGCCAGTATACAAGGTAGCCCATAAATTTTTCCTGCAGTTCATTGTTGGCCATGTCCTTGCATCTGGCGACTACCGTTATAATTGTTTTGTCTGTGGAAATTCTGTTTTGTAATTCTTCCTTTCGTCCGTTTCCGTCAGGAGCGTCCCTTTCTCCAAAGGGAGTACCGTTTAAGTCCGGAATCGCAAACCTGTAATTGGGGTTAATGCTGTTGGGATTATCAACTACAGGGAATTGCCGTACATCATTGATGGATGTTCTATAAATATAATTGTTTTCGTTTATGCTGTCCCAGGTATAATTCTGAACCGGATTTGGTATTAAACCGCCGTCGCCGTTTGATATGTAATCAAAACCTCCGGTTACGGAATAATCGTAAAACGTAATTTCTACAGCCCAGATATCGCTTAGTTCTTTGACAATTTCCCATTGTAGAGTAAAAGATTTATTTAAAAATTTGTTCAAATACTGCGGACTGTGATGATCCAGCAGTCCCAATATACCGGTCATTTCCGGATCATCTGTGGTTTTATAGGGCCACGGTGTAATAATGCTGACCAGCGGCGGATCAGTGTCTACAACAACAGTACGGGTTTTACTGGAATTGGTATCGGTGTTGCCCGCTGTATCCCAGGCGGTTACCGTAAACCTGTATTCATTTACCGGAATATCAATAGCCAGGCCATAGATCATTGTCATGTCTATGGGAAGCACCCAGTTAGCGTTCTTCATGTTCCCGTTCCAATCCGCGCTTACCATGGGAGGTCCGGCCGTTAATTCAACATCGGGCACATTGGTCCAGGTATTTCCGCTGTCGGTGGATACTTCCCATAAATCTGCGGAATAGCGCCATTCCATGGGGAACTTTGTATTTTTAAAACCTGTGGCGGAAGAAACGTCGGGTTCGGTATATTGGGCCGTTACCAGCAGGCGATCTACCAGGTTATTGCTTACGGCTTCTACAGTTCCGGTCATTACAAACTTGCCGTCCACCGGCATGCGCGCCGGCGGCGAATCAATGGTAACTATCGGTCCTGTCAGGATTAATTTTTCTCCCAGCCCTATTACGTTTTCGCAGGTTGTAAGGAATACGGTGAGGATCGCGGTTATTGCAAGAAATCCGATTAGTTTGATGTTTTTCATGGTTTTCTCCATTACATTTGTCCTACGCTGTAAGTCAGATCGCCGTATCCGCCGGTAAGATAGGTTCCTGAGTCACCAAATCTGGTCCATGGTTGTGCCATTAAGCTGCCGCTGCTTTGCGGATAAGCCATCGCAAAAAATGCAGGTGATATTATTTCTGTACTCATCCATATTAATCGGGTAGTATTGCCATTATCACGTGCCATTATTCTGGTATAGCGTAAATCACCTGTCCCCATGAGTATGGGAAAACCTGCAATTGACGGAGATCCATTAGCTAAGTTAGAACCAAAAATTGCAATAGCTCCATTACCGGAAGGCGCAAGGAATGGTTTATCATTGGCTGCATTATTTGCCGTATTTGGATTGAGCAGCGCTACCACGGTTTTGAAAACCCCTTCATATCCAATTGAGGTAAAAGGATCATTATGACCTGGGTAATTTTTACTTGCCTGCGCAATTATGTAATTTTTACTGGCTGTACGTGTTTCTATTGCGTTATTATTAGCAGCAGAAAATGATGATTGACCATTCACCGGAACTGGAACAAATGATGTAATAAAGGTACTTGCTTCCAATTCTTCTTTTGTAATATCTCTGTTATAAGAACGGAATAAACTCAAATTACCCATACCCTGATGTTTTACAAGGTAGTTGTTTTCTTTTGTATAAAAATGTAAACCATAATTATTTTGATCAACACTCGCTTTTACAAATCTGCCTGTAATTGATTTCCGAAGCAGGTTGGGAAGGATCCACGTGCCCGGGTCAGCGTTTACGGTTGTAGTACCGCCTGTAGTAGGAGGATTAGTAGAAAAATCAATGTTGTTAATCTTTAATCCGGTTACACGATTGTTGTCGAATGTGTTCCAATTCTGTGATGTTCCAGGAATTATATCCGTTGCGGTCAACGAGGCAGAGATTCCGCCATTATTGTAAGTTCGATGAGGTCCTGTAGTTGTAGCCGTTCCTGTACCCGTACCTGTACCGGTCGCGGAACCAATACCGCGTATAGTACCATAAGTGATAATCGCGTCAGGTGTTTCTGATTCAATTCTAAAATTAATTGTATCAAAACTGGTTATACTAACACCTCCCAATGCATCAGAAGGCGGTGTTGCATGAATAAAAGTATTATCATAAACGGTATTTACAGTTGCCCTTTGATCCATGCTTTTTCGATCTACACGGATTACCGGTGTTTGAACACCGCTTGACCAAAAATAAAATGCATTTGCATCGGCTGGATTGGAATCGGCCGGATTGGAAGGAGGAGGAACACCAATTTGAACTGATTTATTCCCAGCTTCATTTGTAAATGTTCCTTCCGGTATGTACAGTTCCCATACCATACCTTCATTTAATGAGGTATCAAGAATAATATCTACAATATCTTTCGTACGGCCATCAGTGCCAGACCCCCTGAATTGTACATTTTCTGTCGATATTACTTCGATTTCCTGCCACCTGAATTTTTGCTTGTTAAGCGTGTTTCGTATAGCATTTACCACATCGCTTGTTTCAGTAATACTGTATTTATAATCCAAAACATACTTGCTTGACGTATCGGGTACCATATAACCGGTTTCCGGATACCAGCCGGGATTACCGTTTTCTTTACCGCCTGTATAACTCCCGATGCCGCCTGCTTCTGTCAGGGTTGGTGTTGTATTCACTGTATTATCTCCTGCGAAACCAAGTCCTTCCACTAATCCCTGTGTAGTAAGCTTGTAGGGTCCGGTATACAATCCGGTCCTGCTGTCGGTTGCCGGGTACTCGTAACCTCTGCCTGTGTAACCGGTATCTCCCTTTAACAAAGCTTCGCGGTCGGCGCTGGTCAAATCTGGTGAACTGAATACTTCGAAGAAGCTGGGTATATAGGTCCCGTTTACTGTCTGCGATTCCGCGGGGAATACCGGCGGTATGGGGTAATTGTTATAAGGCGATCTTGTATACGGCCTTATTACTATGGTTCCCATTTCCGCGCGCATATTCTGGTCAAAAGTTAGTGTAATTGTATTGCGGGTTGACAGGACTACCTGGGCAGTGTTTGTAAGGGATGGATCATTGGCATTCTGCGGAACCATATTAATTACTTTTGGCCTTATCGTGTAAATCTTTAACCCGGCTCCGTTAAGGTTGGTTACGCCGTATTCTCCGTCCGCAGCTGCCGCCGAATCCTTTACCCAGATCTTATCCGGATTATAGGAAATAATATTCCCCGGTTTAAGTACTTCATCATAAGAGATGACTTTTGTTGTGCTGTATGAATCACCGGTGTTTCCGTATAAATCCAATACGCCGTCAAGATTAATGTCAGAAACCATCAAACCCATATCCATTAATTTTTCTGTAATTGGATCCCAAAGGAAGGTTAGGGTAGAAGTCGCGTTACTCCTGTTCGTTTGTTTTAATACCGGAATTTTTGCCGTATAGGACAGGGTTTCATCAGTCGCATTGGCCAAATCCGTACCTGTTATTTCATATGGCGGGGAAGCCGGTTTTTTAATGATATTGGTTACTTTGATGTAAGCATTGCTGCCGGCTGTTGTATATACCGTGTCGGTAAAGTCCAGGTTGATCGTAATCGGACCCTGCAGTTTTTTACCGTCCGGTTCTACCGCGCTAATGGACACCAGTTTTGGGAATACACCTTTTATGTCCAGATCGTATGTTCCGGAAGGAGTTGACTCATTGCCGGCGAGATCGATTCTCCTGACCCGCAGCTTGAATTGCCCGTCGACTATCCGCAGATTGTTTTGAGCGTCAAGTACTGTCCACTTGTCCCTTATCGCCGCGGAGTCTTCCCAGCTTAGGCCGTTGTTAAGCGAATATTCGGTATTGCAGCCCCACGGTTCATCATTCTTGTCCGCCTCGCTGTCCATTTTTAAAATTGGGTTAAAGTTAAGTTTATTTGTTCCGGCCGCCCAATCCCACTTGTTGCTGCCGCTGACGCTGTTTTTGTATAGAACAGGGTTAACATCGGGAGGAGGCGTTTGGTCTATCGCGACCATGATTTTTAACCTGTCGGCAGGCTGACAGACAGTCTCGGCGTTACAGATATGGCTTCCGTATAAATCATCAAGGTTATCGGAGTTAAGTTCATTCATAACCATGTCTTCAATAATGCCGCTGGTTTTATTAATCCCGATCATTTCTATGACGCCGTCAAGCGGTAAATTTGTTACCGGATCCTTGATTGAATTAACATCGATTTGGAAGAACATTCCGCTGTTACCCGCCGGCCTGTCATACTTTGCGTAATATGAAGTCTCCGGCTGCAGCCTGAGCCCGGTTAGCGGATCTTTTAATTTAAACTCAATTTGCGGGTTCCCGCCGCCGGCCGGCCGGATTTCCTTGCTGGCCATTATAACAAAAGTTATTGTCTCGTTGGATTTAAAATATAAATGGTTTGGCCTGCCTGTATCCGGGTTTGGATCAGGGGCGATCTTGCCTCCGACAATAATTGAATCTATTACTGGTTTTACCCCGTCCAGAAGTATTTTGGTGCCTTTTGGATCTCCGGGCTGGCCCTGCAGGGAATTTTCACCGTCTTTCCATAACGAGCCTCCGTAATCATCGGTCTTGCCCGGCAGGAACGCGTTTCCGCCGCGTTCGGCGTCCAGGATGTAGGCGCCGTTAAGGAAAATCGGTATCTGTCCCAGTTTATTGTCGGGATCATTTGTAACATCGGCTGTCAGTAACCGGCCGTCCCATTCCCAGGCTAAATCTCCTGTTCCGATAATTATACCTTTGATTGTAGATATGGCGTCTTCCGGTACTTTCCATTTAAAGTCCAGATACATAGTCGGTTTATCAATTTCGCCGGAGAACGGCACCTGTTCGTAAACGATTTTTGTATTATAAGTTCCCGTAACTGTATTAAAAGTGTCTCTTGCCTGGTAAATGATATTCAGCATGGGCAGATTGCCGACGCTGCCGGGTTTGTCACCTGGTTCTGCCTTGACTGTACCTGCAAAATGCGCCCTAAGGATGATTTCTTTACCTATCCCGTAAGTTGCCGACGGTACCGATGTTATTATTGATTCCAGGGCCGCTGTCGTAGTGACTGCGACTGTACGCTGTATGGATACTTCTTCGTCGAGTTCATTTACAGCCTTGAACAGGAATACTTTTTGGCTTACATCTTCGAGCCTGGCTATATATGCTACGCCCGGATTAATTCCGGCGGGATCATAGATAATGCCATCCGTTGAACCGGTGCCTGCGTCCCCAAAAGTTATATCGTACATCTTAAGGGATTTTAACCGTATCTCTCCGTCTCCTTCTGCCTGGGCGTATAATTTTAGCATGGTATTGCGCGGGAATGTTTTAAACGAACCCATAATATCGTCGCTGGTAGCGACCTGCGACGAGATCATATTATAAATTGTAGCCTCGCTGTCTTCCGGCTTTAGATTATCCAGCGCCGGCTTGCTGCCGGTAAAGTTATAGACATTGAGTTTTGGAGGATTATTATAACCTAACAGCCTTATGGTTCTGAATGTTACATGGCCGTCCATGTCTTTTGCGTACAGTACAAAAAGCTTGGGTCCGTTTTCGCGTTCGCCTTTATATTCGAAGTTATTGCCGTAATCTATTTTTACATTGTTTTTGTTTGTAACATTGTTAAGGTCGTCCGGACCGCCCAATACATCAAATTTCTTTTTGAAAGTCTGTTTGGTATAATCAGTACCGCCGATCACCTGGTCGGTACCTTTGATAAAATAGCTTTCCTGGTTTGTGTATTGCTGCTGGGTTATTTCGTAATCAGTCAGTGTCCAGTGCTGCACTCCGTCCGGATACGGGTAAACATTGTCCGGGTCCCCTTCCCATGTCATCGCGTCTTTTACAGCGTTAACATTGGCATCCTGGCCGCCTTCAATTCCGAAAGGTATCCAGGCTATTTTAAATTCAACAACCAGGCCGCGTCCGGTTGTGTAATCGCCGGCATCGGTGCTGTTGGCGTCCAGTGTATAACCGTTAATCGTAAAATATTGGTGATTAGTAAGATTTGGAGGTGTATTTTCCTCTGGACTGTTGCCTGTGCCGGCGGCCGGGATACCTGTAACAGGATTTTCATAACCCGGATGATTGGCGGAATTATAATCTTTGCTGGTGTCAACTGTGTCTATAACTATAAGCGGAGCGTTATTGTCAATCAAAACGATTTTTTGACTGTAATAAACAGTAACCGGATCCGATTCCGGGTCCGACATGTCGTGCGGGGCGCCTTTTTTATCTGTAACAATGGCGACTATCATGTATTCGCCGCAGTCACGGTCATCAAGACCGGCCTGCACCGAAACTACCGTAGATTCAGGATTATTTTCCAGTCTGTTAACGATTTTTGCTTTGCTGCTGGTATCGCCGCGCGGCTGATCATTCATCCAGTTCCATACCTGCGCTACATTGGGATCATTCAGCATCTGTTCAAGATTTATTAATTTTTGTTTGGGTGTTGTGCCCGCAAGCGCGTTCCACTGACCCATGGTCAGCATATCTACATAGGCTGTATCCAGATAATCATCGTCAAATAAAGTAACCGGAACCGGTGTGCCGGGGCTCACGCTGTCTCCTACCCAGGTATCTATTCCCACCCTGGGTGTGTCGGCTGTGTCGCACAGGCAAAAATAGCCAAAATCGTCCCTTGCCTCGTTTTGCGCCTTGTCCTCGGCTGTAAATGAAACCCTGAAGTACAGGCGGCCGCCTCCCTTAAGGTAATCGCCGTAACTTAATCCGTTTTTTGTTAATCCTCTGTTATCCGCGGCGGTTAAGAGATCCGATTCCCTGATCAGCCATTCAGGCGCGTATGCTGAACCTCCTGATATGGCGATTTCGTCGTAAAGTATATCTCCCTCATCGCCCTGGTTGTCGTCAAATATTTTTAAGCCTGTAAATTCACGTACTATCGAGGTGTCTTCGTCTGCCAAATCTACCTTTATCCAAAAGGCTCCGTTCTGGTATAAATCCACATTCTTGCTGTTTTTTAAATCCGGATCTGATATCTCCAGTGCCTTTAATTCGTTTAACGGCCTCATCGAGACAGGCGGTCTTTCTTTTGTACGCTGTATCACAGGGTTGGAAAAAATCGGCGCGCGCATATCCAGAATCATGTTAACGGCTTTTTGATCGCTCCAGTTTCCTACTGTATCGGCGGCTTCCAGTATAGCAAGTATTCTGTTTTTACCTGTTTTAACAACAGCGTCCGGGTTGAGTGTCATGGTCCAGGTATTGCCGGTAATTACCGCGGTTCCAAGTATGTTGGTGCGGCCGGTATCGGAATCTTCCCTGCATATAACTTTGGCAACACCGGAATTGTCGGTAACAGTTCCGCCTATAACTGTAGACCTGTTCATGTACATGGGGTCGGGGCCGGGATTTAAAAACAGTTCAGGCGGTTCAAAGTCTACGATTCTTCCGAAACCTACGATGTTCTCGCAGGAAACGAAAAATGCCGCAAGCGTTAGAATAGCGATTGCCAGAACCGCGTGAATTTGTTTTTTTATCAACCTGGTCATTTATACCTCCAACATTTATAAATCAGAAAATATACAGTCTCAAACCTACAATCACATGCGGTATTACGGTGTTAAGGCCGTAAGCCGTCGCGTTTACGTCAGTCGGAACAAACCATAACTGACCTTCGGTAAACATGCTGAATGTCCGCAGATAGCTGCGTTTGGGGATAGTTATCCTGGGGAATTCTATCTGTGCTAAAACAGCGCTGAGCCATGTCGGGTTACCGCTTTGGGTGTAACCTTCGCTGGCAAGGTCGAACAGGGAGAAATTGGCGCCAAGGGAGAAGGTTGCGGACAGCCATTCCCAGTCCGGGCCAAGGAAGGACGCAAAGGGGAGCTGGTAAATGTTTGCCAGCAGCTTCAGGCCGAGTACGTGGCCGCCGTAGCGCACCGGCTCGGTTCCGCCCAGGCTTTCGTACAGGCCCTGGGTCATAATCCCGTATCCTGCCTGGAGTTTGACGTTGTCGTCAAAGAAGCTGAGCCCCACGCTGATGTCCATATAGGTTGCCCCGCCTCCGAAGATCGACGGAGCGGTGTTCCATATCTGTTTGATAAATGGCGGAATTGTCGCTTCAAAGTACAGGCCTTTTATAAATCCGGGTACTTCGTAGAAAGCCTTGTCGCCTTTTCGCAGGTAGTAGCTTACGCTGCCCAGCTTGACATCGTCATTGGTCAGCGCTGAATATACCAGTTCCGTATTGTAATGGCCGCCGGGCTGCGGTGTAATCAGACGGATAGTCGGCGCTGTTTTGTCAACCTGCACCAGGAAACGGCTGGCCGCGATTTCCCCGTTGGCCATAACGGCCCTGACAACTAGGTAGTGCAGGCCTTCTGCCATGTCGCCTGTTTCCAGGCGGTAGCCCCAGTCGTAGGCCTTGTCTTTGGCTTTATCCGCGGGGAAGAAGGTAAGGCCGTTGTTGAAAGAGAGCTCAACGCTTGTGACTTTTTTGGCTTCTATGTCGGCGCGTATATCTTTGTCGGTCTTTTTGTCCGCAAGGATTGCCAGCTCGTTATCTGTCAGTTCATAGCCGGCCCGTCCCTGCAGCCACGGTCTTTCGTAGGCGAAGTCGCCCATGTTCATTGTATCCACTGTTACCCACGGGCCGTTCGGCTGGTACTGGATGGTCTGGGGCTCTGTTTGTATATTGTCCCTGCCGCCAAAGTCGCTGCTTATTACCAGGGTGTTGGCGCCTGCCCGCATAGTCTGCGGCGTGATTTCAAAGCGGAAGTAACCGGCTTCCGTTACATCGGCCGCGGCAATGCCTGATCCGTTTACCTGCAGGGTTACCTGGCTGGCCTTGTCCAGGCCGCCCACATAACCGTATATATTAAAGTTTCCGTTCATGTACTGTCCGCTAAACGGGTACAGTACATCGATAAAGTTCCTTTCGTTATTTTTTATTAGGCTGATGTTCCGCGCTGTCCTGCTTGTGTTCTTTGCCTTGTCCACGGCCCAAACTTCAACGTTGTAGTTACCGTCGGGCAGGGAGCTTATGTCCATTTCGTCAAGCAGCAGGGCGTCAAGCTTGAGGTTTACCTCGGCCAGTTCCGGCGGAATCGAAACGCCTTCCAGGCTGCTCAGTTTTATACTAACCGATTCGAGCATCATGGAGTCCATTACCTGGCCTGTAAAATAAAGGGGCCCGGTAGTTTCGGTGCCGTCGCTTGGGGTGTAGACCGTTAGTTCCGGCGGCGTGTTGTCAACGTTGAGCAGGCATGAATACAGCGCGCTTATGTCATATTCATCATAAACCCTGATAAAAACAGCGTGGTTGCCGTCCGGGATTATTTTGGTATTGAGCAGATAACTCCACTGTACTTCGTTTTCGATATCAGCTCCTGTTAATTCCAGTTCAGAATCGTTGAAGCTGTTTCCGTTGTCCAGCGATATCTGGACTTTTTTGATGCCGTTTTTGTCAGATGCGGTTCCCAGCAAACGAACCGTGCCTCCGATAATTTCATCAGCCGTGGGAGCCGTTGACATGGCTTTTGGTTCTTCAAGCGATACCCTGAAGTCTCTGGTTACAGGTTCGCCTTTAACACCGTAAATGTCTTCGGCATAAACCGTGACAGTGTGTCCGTTGTCGGTCATCGACGACAGCGGAATAGTTATCGAATAGCCGTTTTTGGCTTCAAGTGCCTGTTCATTCCCGCCGTCAATGCTCCAGTAAATTTTGTTTACCTGGTCATCGTCGTAGCATATGCCGGAGATTTCAAAATCCGAGATAATAACTTCGTTGTCCAGCGGCAGGCTGACCTGAACTACCGGCAGGTCCATTTGTGTATCAATAATAAAAGGCCAATTGGAAATCGTTGAGCTGTTGCCTGCCGCGTCCGTAAAAGTAAAACTCATGTTATCGGCCAGGGGAAGCTGGTCCTTGTCCAGGATTACGTCCAAAAAAGTAAAAGGTTTATTACGGCCGTCGGAGTCCCGGACAGGGTAAACCTGTTTGGAAATTTCCGGCATTAGTACACCGTCAATTTCGGTCTCCGGTCTGTTGTAAACTACCGAATCGAGTTTGCCCGCTTCTGTTACCGCGATTCCCAGCATTATGTTGCCGTTGACCCTGGCGCCGGAGATCGGAACTATAAGTCTGGTTGCAGGTGCTTTTGTGTCCTTGTTTATCGAGAATGAGCTGATTGTCTGTCTGCCGGCTGCGTCTATGGCCCTTATGCTTAAAAGAACAACGCCGTCGCCCAAAGCCGAGATATCAAGGGGGTTTTCAATGATTGAACCGGAGGCAAAACCGTCCAGCCCGTCGCGCAGGTTAAAAGCAGACCAGTTTGTTCCCAGATTCGCGCTGAATTCCAGGGACTTGATACTGTTGCCGTCTGTTACCCTGAACCTAAGGTTAACCTGGTTCTGCACCCATTTACCGTCGATATTGTCAAGAATTTCTATTACCGGAGGGCCGTTATCCACCAAAAAGCTGTAATCCTGGGAAGTAAATGTTTTTCCGTCCCTGTCTGTAAGAATAAAGCGGACCGGGCCGTAAGTGCCTTCCCCGGATCCCAGCAGGCTTACGCGTCCATACTGGTCCAGGGACACTTTTAGGGTATCGGTGTTGGTTCCGTCCGCCGTTACCGATTGCAGCGGCCGGCCGTTATAAATACCGGTAAGCGGCGTGATGTTTGACAGCAGAATGACGCTGCTGTCCAGGGTTTCCGGCCGCAGCCAGGTAAAGGACTGGGCAGTGTTAATCGTCTGGCCGTCAAGCCTTGGACGGAGCAGCCAGAATTCTCCGGTTGCTTCATAGTGCTCGCCGGTTCTCATGTCAACGGCCAGTGTTACCTGGTTAAGTCCGGCCGGAAGATCGGCGGGGAGGTTTGCCTGGATTTCGCCGTCCTTAAATGTTCCGTTTATGGGCGCTCTGCCCGGTATATTAAAGGTCATTTTGGCCGGCTGCGCGCCGGAATCAACGGAGGCGCTTACCGGGATTGGGGTTTTAGAGTCCCTGGACACTGTTATCTGGCCGGGCCAGGAAGCTTCGCCGTTCAGGCCTTTGAGGCTGATTGCGCCGTCCCGTAGTTTATTGGCGGAAACATAGCCGTCGATGATTCTGCGGGAAGTTAAATCCGTGATATTGACGTATTCGTTTAGAATCGTTTCCCGGTTATAAATATCGTTTGCCCTGATTTCCAGTTTAACCTGGCCAAAGTCAATATCCGGCGGGATGGTGATATTCTGAATATAATCGCCGCCTTTGGTTCCTTTAACCGCGATTGTTACCGGGTTTTTTGAACCAAGCTGGTAACTTATGTTCTGTAAACCGCTTCCGCTGCGGATTAAGAGGTCCATCGACGAACCGGATTCACTGTTAATTTCCATGCCGCTGTAGAACTGTGCTGGCTCCGCTGTCTTTACGGCAGTCCTTACCTGGGTAATTGTCAGCTCCGGGGCGATGCCGGGGAATACAACGTTTTTAACCGTTACCTTGGGCCCAATAACCCCGGTAATGTCTTTTGCCCACACATCCATATTGTAGATACCGGGCTGGATTTCGTCATTTATTGTTAACTGGAAGTAGCCGGAACAGGGCACTTCCACCGCCGGATTTGTTCCGATTGAATAAAAAATCGATTCAACACCGGTATTGTCGGTGGCAAGCCCGATTAAAGGCAGCCCGGCTGCCGGGACTATTGCGCCGTCTGCAGGGCTGGTTAGGCTAATTTTTGGTTTGTCCGCTTCCTGGTCCACCAGAAGTTTGCGTTTTACAGTAGTGACATTGCCGGAAAGGTCAGTGGCCCTTATTTCCAGGTCCAAATCCTTGACGTTTTGACCGCGGATGTCAAATTCCTGGGACCACCAGGGATTTCCAATGATTAATGGAATTTCGCCGGAGTCTTTGCCCAGTTTCCAGGTCAGCGACGACAGCCCTACCTTGTGTATGGCGTAGCCTGCGACTGTGAATATGCCGTTAACCGCAGTTTCCGGATCGGGGTAGAGAATCTGGACATCCGGGCCTGTATTGTTTGCGAATATAAGGAAAGAATAGGAACCTTCGGTCTTCATTTTATCTCTGGATTTAAAAAGGATGACCGCGGGGCCGTCTTCAAAAGCTTTTGTATCTATTGGAATGTCAAAATTATATAGATCGGTGTTTTTGTCGTATTTTAAACTTGCGCTTTGGTAGCGGATTCCGTTGTCCAGGGAGTATGAGAGGGTATCTACGCCGTTTCCATCCCAGACATTACCTTTGATATTCACTTTTCCGTTCAAAAGCGCGCCTAATTCGTGGCTGGTAACTTTGATTTCAGGCTTTTTACGGTCCAAATTCCACGTTACTGAATCTTTTTTTTGGGATTTTACCGGGAAAGAATCGGAAATTCCGGACAAACCGTTAATATCCGTGCCCCAGGCCGTTATTGTATAAACTCCGTCGCGCCATTTTTGGGTATCCGATGTATCCAGCAGGCAGGACCAGAACTCGGTTCCGTCCGCCCTGGTCTGCAGCATTACTTCGCCTTTGCCGTCGGCGCCTCTGGTAATGACCATTTCAACATAGGCGACTCCGTCATCGTCTGTGCAGGTGCCTACGATGTTAAGGTTTCCCTGGACATGCATGTTTGACTGGGGATTTATGATCCTGGCAATGGGCAGATCCGATTCCGGATCTATATAGATGTTATGCGGGCCGGCTATAGCGGTATTTCCGCCCTTATCCTGCGCTTCCACATATATGTTCCATTTACCCGGACTTTTATCTGTTATGTCTATGGATTCTGTAAAACCTTCCGGGCTCGCTACTTCACGGGATTCGTTATCCTGTCTGCCGCCCGCGTATACAATTGCCGATATTGCGCAGATAAAAATCGTTATTGCCAGAGTCCGTTTTCGCATATTAGTCTCCCCCGGATCATATTATCGGCTTACATTCAGAAATTCCGGCGCTACAAAATTTTAAAAATCTCCATTATCAATATACTGTGTTTTTTCTAATTTTCATGAAATTCTACAAAAAATTTTTAAAAATTTTTTT
>WQZG01000048.1 GCA_009780855.1 Treponema sp. | reverse complement strand
CTGTATTACAAGATAATAAGTATACTACTTTTTTCGGCTACAATTGTATTTGAGATAATAGGCTATCCACTACATATAACAATATGTACTTTGTTTTAATAAAGTCCTGAACTGTTACAAAAATTTAAACATTAATGTACCGACATCTCTTGATGAACTGGAAGCGATGTGGGCTGCTTTTAAATCCCGTGATGCCAATGGTAATGGAAATCCAAATGATGAAATCCCCTATTCGGACCGTAACAACGGCAATTCCATATTCAATTCAACTTATGGAGCGTTTGGCATTGGTTCCCTGGGCAATACCCAATTTGGAAATTACATAGATTTGGGGGATGACAACAGGATCCGCCTTTTTGCAATAACCGATAATTTTAGACAGCAGTTGGAATGGTTAAACAAGTTATATAACAATGGTTATCTTGATCCGGAAATGTTTACCCAGGATATTCCGACTTTTACGGCAAAAGGTGAACAGGATTTGATAGGTTCTTTCTTTGCGAATGGCAGCCCCGAAATAATCGGTGCTAAAAATATGGATGATTTTATTACCGCTCCTCCTCCTAAGGGCCCATCAGGTAAGGCTGTTTTTAACAATACGGGGCCGACTTTTAGTATCGGTTCTTTTGTCATTTCCAGACAAAATAAATTCCCTGCTGAAACCATGAGGTGGGTTGATTATTATTACGGATATGAAGGAACTTTGTTAATATGGCTTGGCGAAGAAGGCGTATCGTATGTTAAAAACTCTGACGGTTCTTTGTCCATTACCGATTTAATCCGGAATAATCCTAATGGCCTTAATCAGCCTCAATCTATCGGGCAATACGCAATTGGCTGGGCCGGAGGCGGCTGCCCGACTTTTGCGACCGAAGAAATGGAACGTGCCCGATTAAATCCTATTGTATTCGATTCATATGAGGTAATTAAACCGTATATAGGTTTAAAAGCCATGCCCATTCTGTCATTTACTACTGAAGAACAGGATCAATTGAACCCGCTTATTTCTGATATTGTAACCTATATCGATGAATCCAAAGTTCAATTTGTAACAGGCAGGCGCCCTCTTTCTCAGTGGGATGCTTATGTCCGGGATTTAAAAAACATGGGAGCGGATCGTTATGTTGCTTTATATCAGGCGTCATGGGATCGGTATTCTGGAAAATAATACCATGATAAATAAAAATACCATTGTTTATATCTGCAAATTGATATAAAATTTTGTTGAAAAAAATTTTTTGGAGGTTTATCAATGATCAATTTAAGACGAACCGGTATTGCGGCGTTAATACTGATTCTCGCGGCAGGCGCAGTGTTTGCAGGCGGCGGCACGCAGGCCGCTGGTTCCGCGCAGACGGCTGCTCCGGACAGCAATTTTAATCCGACGGGGTATCCGATTGTCAAGGAAAAAATTACCCTGACAGCCTTTGGAAACCAGAATGTTACCCACAAGGACTGGAACGATGTTTATTGCTTTACCGAGTACGAGAAGATGTCCAACATACACATCGCGTGGACACAGGCGCCCAACCAGGGGTTTGCCGAACGCAGGAATGTCCTTATGGCCAGCGGTGATTATCCTGACTTCTTTTACCGCGTAGGTTTTGGGGTTTCCGACATTATCAATTACGGTTCAAAGGGCGCTCTTATTAGGCTGAATGATCTTATCGATCAGTACGCTCCCAACGTAAAAGCGCGTATGCAGGAAATGCCTGACATGGCAAAATCAATGAAGATGCCCGACGGAAATATTTATACCCTGCCGTCCAGATCTCTGAGCACTGAATCTGCCGTACAGCTTAACTGGATCAACAAGGTGTGGCTTGATCGTCTGGGTCTGCAGGTTCCGACTTCCCTTGATGAAATCGAAGCTGTGCTTACAGCGTTTAAAACACGTGACGCCAACGGCAACGGTAATCCCAATGATGAAATTCCTTATTCCGACCGGAATCAGGGCAATTCCATTTTCAATTCGACTAACGGTGCCTTTGGAATGGGAAGTCTCAGCACCAGCCAGTTCGGCAATTACATTGATTTGGGCCCGGACGGCAAAGTCCGTCTTTTCGCAATTAGCGACAATTTTAGACAGCAGCTTGAGTGGATTACCAAACTGTATGCCAACAGTCTTATCGATCCGGAAATGTTTACCCAGGATATTCCAACTTTTACCGCCAAGGGAGAGCAGGATTTAATCGGCGCTTTCTTTGCCAACAATAGCCCGGAGATTATCGGCGCAAAACATACCAATGATTTTGTTTCCGCTCCTCCGCCCAAGGGTCCGTCCGGCCAGGCGGTTTTTAACAACACCGGGCCTACTTTTGGAATCGGCCCCTTTGCAATTTCCAACCAGAATAAACATGTCGCAGAGACCATGCGCTGGATCGATTTTTATTACGGCGAAGAAGGCGCTACCATGCTTTGGCTGGGCCCGGAAGGCGTAACCTGGGCAAGACAGCCTGACGGTTCAAGAAGGGTAACCGAACTTGTTACCAATAACCCCGACGGCCTTAACGCTCCGCAGTCCATCGGCCAGTACGCGATAGGCTGGGCCGGCGGCGGCTGCCCCGTTTTTGCCACCGACGAAATGGAAAAGGCCCGTCTGCCCGCGATCCTGTACACTTCCTACGATATTGTAAAACCGTTTATAAAACTCGCGGCAATGCCCATCCTTTCGTTTACCACTGCCGAACAGGATGAGCTCAATCCTATCAATTCGGACATGATCACCTACATTGACGAAGCAAAAGTCCAGTTTGTCACCGGCAGGCGGCCGCTTTCGCAGTGGGACGCTTATGTCCGTGATGTTAAGAATATGGGCGCCGATCGTTATGTCGCCATTTACCAGGCAGCTTACGACAGGTTCAGCGGGAAATAAAAGTTTCTTTGCAGATTAATTTGGCTGTCCGGAAAGTTGATTACCGGACAGCTTTTTTTTATATAATTTTTATTAATGCAGGTTATTTGGTTTTGTTAAGTTCAACGTGTTTTCCCTGTATCATAAAAATAATGCCTTCGCAGATGTTTGTAATATGGTCTCCCATGCGTTCTATATATCCGGACAGCTTTATAAGACGGGCCGCCGCCTTGACCAGTTCCGGCTTTTTTTTCATCAGCTTGAGTACTTCTTCGGTCAGCGCCTTGTGTTCTTCGTCGATTTTGACGTCCATAGCCGCCGCCTGTTTTGCGGCATCACAGTCCTGCCCCTGGTAGGCGGACATTGCGGACTTAAGCATTTCCGCGCCGGTTTCCACCATGTTTTCGATTCTTTCCGTTGCAAAAAACGGAGGCTTGGCGGCCAGCTTTTCCGCGGCCTTGGCAAGATGCAGAACGTAATCGCCGATGCGCTCAAGGCTGGCTGTGATTTTAAAAACTGTTATTAGTTCTCTTAAATCACGGGCCACAGGCTGCTGGGTTGCGATAAGTATCAGGGCCATATCCTCGATTTTTAACTGCATAGCGTCGACGGATTTTTCGCTCTCCCTGACTTCCTGTGCCAGTTCTTCGCCGCCGGAATGCAGTAAGGCATGAGCCCTCCCCAGATCTTCCTCTACCCTGGCGGCCATAAGCATAAGTTCCTGCCGCAGCTTGTTCAATTCTTCCGATAATAATCCGCGTGTCTTAATCATCCAAACCTCCCCGAAATATAATCACTCGTTCTCTGGTCTTTGGGATTCGAAAAAAATTCGTTTTTGAGTCCTTCTTCTATCAGTTTTCCCATAAGCATAAATGCGGCCCTGTCTGAAATTCGTCCGGCCTGCTGCACATTGTGCGGCGCAATCACTATTGTAAAATGTTCCTTGAGCTGCACCAGGGATTCTTCTATTTTGGCCGTCGATATGGGGTCAAGGCCGGAACACGGCCTGTCCAATAAAATTACCTCCGGTTTGAGCGCCAGAACACGGGCTATGCACAGACGCTGCTGCTGGCCTCCGGACAAACTGGCGGCCGGTGTTTTAAGCCTGTCCTTGACTTCGTCCCACAGAACTGCCAGACGCAAAGCTTCTTCTACGGTTTCTTCAATTTCTTTTTTGCTTTTTGTTCCGCTCAGCCTTGGGCCATACGCTATATTATTGAAAATGGAAATCGGGAGCGGAGTTGGTACATCAAAAACCATTCCTATTTTACGCCGCAGTTCTGTGACATTTACTCCCGGCGTAAAAATGCTTGCGCCGTCAAGCAGGATTTCGCCTTCCGTGCGCGCCAGAGAGTTCAAATCGCAAAGGCGGTTCATAGTTCGAAGCGTCGTTGTAATGCCGCTGTTTGCCGGGCCAAATACCGAAAGTATCTGGTTGGCGCGTATGTCCAGGTTCAGTTCATAAATGGCCTGTCTGCTGCCGTAGAAAAAATTGAGGTCTTTTATCGCAATCTTTATTTGCTCCGCCATTTTTTCTCCCGTTAACGGCCCTTCGCGATGAACCGGTTAACCAGCGCATTTGCGATTACATTGATAATAAAAATTAAAATGATCAAAAGAGCAGCCGTACCGTAGGCGTTCTCCATGGAAATTCCTTCCCTGGCCAGTATGTAAAAATGGACGGCCATGGTCCGCGTCGGCGAAAAAATCGAAGAAGGCATCCGCAATGCAGATCCGGCTGTAAGGATAACCGCAGCTGTTTCTGCGACACAGCGTCCTATGCTTAAAATAATTCCGTTGACAATTCCCTGCAGGGCGGACGGAAAAACAGCTTTCCGTATCGTCTGCCATTTGGTGGCGCCCAGGGAAAAACTTGTTTCGCGGTAAGAATTCGGCACGGCCCGGATTGCTTCTTCTGCAGTGCGTATCATGGTTGGCAGTATCATAAAGGCAAGAGTCAGCCCGCCGGAAAGTATCGACCAGCCAAGGTTTAAAAAAATTACAAAGAAAATAAAACCAAAAAGGCCGTAGACAATCGAAGGAATGCCTGCCAGGGATTCCGCGCTGAACCGGATGATGCGGGTGACAATACTTTCGTGTGTATATTCGGCAAGGTAAAACGCCGTCCCTATGCCGAACGGAGCGGCTATGACAACGGCAACTATTGTGATCAGGATAGTCCCGATTATTGTTGAAGCAATGCCGCCCGATCGCCCCATGTTGTGCGGTATGTCTGTAAGGAAATTCCAGTTGATGATCGGCAGGCCCTTGATCAATATGTAAACGATAATATTTATCAGTACCGCCATAACAAGCAGCGCCGCGGCCCAAATAAATATTTTCGCGATCCTTTCGCTTGCGCGGGAACTTATTTTCATTCTTTATTTTTTCCTTGTAATATACTGCGCGCATGCGTTCAGAATCATGATGATCACAAACAATACGATGCCGGTAGCGAAAAGGGCTTCCTGGTGCTTTCCCGCGGCGTATCCCATTTCGATGCCGATGTTTGTGGTCAGGGTTCTGACCGGATCAAGAATTGATTCCGGCAGTGCGACCGCGTTGCCCAAAACCATGATGACCGCCATTGTTTCTCCTATTGCCCGGCCGATTCCCAGAATTACCGCTGCGACAATACCTGATTTTGCTGCCGGCAGAATAACCGATGTAATTGCCTGCCAGTGCGTAAGCCCCAGGGCAAGGGCGCCTTCCTTGTACTGGCGGGGAAGGGCAAGGATAGAAACTTCGGATATACTTATAACCGTAGGCAAAACCATAATTGCCAGAATGATCGAACCGGCAAGAATGCTTAAACCCGGCCCTCCCAGATAAATCCGGATGGCGGGCACAATGAACAGCAGGCCCCAGAAACCGTAGACAACGGAAGGAATGCCCGCGAGCAGCTGTATGGCCGGCCTGAAAATATTCCTTAACACCGCCGGCGCGTACTCGGAGAGAAAGATGCTGCAGCAGATGCCGATCGGAACGCCAAGAATTGCGGCTCCCAGTGTTACCGTAACCGTTCCGACTATCATCGGGAAAATTCCGAACTCGCCGCGGCTTGGCGCCCAGGTCATCCCAAAGATAAAATTTATTACGCCGGTCTCCGCGATTATGGGGACGCCCCTTACAATAATAAATACCGTGATGAGCGCCAGCGCGGCGATTGACGAAACCGCCAGCGTTAAAAATATTGGTCCGGAAATCTCCGGCCTGATGTTTTTGTTTTTCATTATATCGGCTGATCCCCGCTCTGTTCCGGAATAAGTCCCTCGTCAGAAAGAAGCTGCTGCCCGTGTTTGGAAAGGACAAAATCAATATATTCCATGGCGTCGCCTTCCGGCTTTTGCCTGGCAATAAAAAGGAACGGCCTGTAGAGTTTGTATTCGCCGTTTAAAATGTTTTCCCGCGTCGCCTTTACGTTATCAAGATTGAGCGCCTTTACCGTTTTATCAACCAGTCCCAGAGAAATAAATCCAATTGAGTCGGGATCATCGGCGACAAGCTGTCTTACCGCGCCGTTGGAATCCTGGATTATGGCTTTGGGGGTAATGCGGCTTTCGCCCATGATCAGTTCCTCAAAAGCGCTCCTTGTTCCGGAACCTTCCTCGCGGGAAATAATGTGTATCTTTTTGTTGGCCCCTCCAATTTCGCTCCAGTTGGTAATCTTAAATGCGTAAATATCGCGGATTTGGTCTATACTTATATTCTGAATATGATTGCCGGGATTGATAATTATTGCCAGCCCGTCTTTGGCTATTTCCACGGACCACAATAACTGTTCTTCGTCTTTTAACTCACGGGAAGACATCCCGATTTCGGCGGCGCCTGTCTGGACCGCGGTAATGCCCGCCGAAGACCCGCCGCCCTGGACGTCAACTTCCTTGGCCGGATCGAGGATCATGAATTCCTCCGCGAGTATTTCCGCGTAGGGCTGCACTGATGTGGAGCCGGCGACTACTACTGCGTTCATGTCCCGGCACGCGCCAAAGAAGCACGCGCACAGCAGGCATAAAATTAAATTCAGCATTCCCGCCAGAAAATTCCTGTTTGGATTTTTTTGTATATGTTGGTTCATCCGTACCTGCCGCTTATATAATCTTCCGTACGCACATCTTTGGGCCTTATGAACATCTCCGAAGTCGGGGCATACTCTACCAGCCGGCCGATTTTTTTATCGTCTATCATCATAAAAGCCGACATATCCGAAACACGGCGGGCCTGCTCCATATTGTGCGTCACGATTATAATCGTATATTTGGCCGCCAGTTCCAGCATCAGTTCTTCAACTTCCATTGTGGATTCCGGGTCCAGGGCGCTACAGGATTCGTCCATAAGAATAACTTCCGGTTCCACGGCAAGGGAACGGGCAATGCACAGCCTTTGCTGCTGTCCTGTTGCCAGGCCCTGGGCCGGTCTGTTAAGAATATCCTTGACTTCGTCCCAAAGGCCTACCTGTGTAAGGCTGTGTTCCGCAATCGCGGCCAGCTGTTTTTTATTTTTGACACCGTGACGCCTGGGCGCGGTGGTAATATTGGCGTAAATACTCATTGGGAAGACATTGGGTTTCTGGAAAACCATGCCGACTTTTTGTCTTAAAAGTACAACATCGGTATCTTTGCCGTAAATCCCGCTGTCGTTTAAAATTATATCCCCTTCCACCTTTGTGCCCGGAATCAAGTCATTCATGCGGTTAAAAAGCCGCAGCAGCGAAGATTTTCCGCAGCCGGATGGCCCAATAATCGCTATTATCGAACAGGCCGGTATCTCAAAATTCAGATCGCCCAGGGCATGGTTGGTTCCGTAATAAAGGTTGACCGATTGCAGCTTTATTTTTATATTTTTTCCCGATTCCTGCTGAGTATCGCTCATTGGAAACAAGTATAATATGGTTATAAATTAAATGACAATGGCTATTAATTGAATGATAATTGATTTTTGTTAAATTTTGGTTAATATGGAATTTATTAATATAAAGCTTTAAATCAGACTTCAAAATTTATACAGAAGCATAGCTTATAAGTAAAATTCAGTATAAAATAAATCTATACCATAACTATGGAGGATAACAATGAAGCGTGTACGAATTCTTTTATTGGAAGTCTTGATTCTTTCAATAACCGCCTTGCCGCTTTTCTCAAGCGGTCAGACAGGTACAACCCCGGCTGCAGCCAACAAAAAGCTGACTGTATGGATGCCCATTAATGCCAATGTTGCGGCCAATTTTGTAAACCAGGGCGATACGTTTTTTTCCAAAGAACTTAGCCGCCGTTTGGGAATTGATGTAACATATACGCATCCTTCCGCCGGAACAGAGAACGAGGCATTTAACCTGATGGTGGCCGACGGAAATTATCCGGACATTATCGAATGGAACTTTGCCACAAATTACCCGGGCGGTCCGGAAAAAGCCATTTCCGACGGCGTAATTGTCCGTTTGAACGATATTATCGATAAATGGTCGCCCAATTTAAAGAAGATTTTCGCAAATAATCCGGATTACGCCAGACAGTCCAGAACCGATACCGGCAGTTATTATGATTATCCATTTATCCGCGACGGGCAGATACTTTTGTTTTCTTTTGGCCTGTATATGCGTATGGACTGGCTTGCCGACCTTGGCCTTAAGGATCCGCAGACCCTGGACGATGTGTATAATGTACTAGTTGCTTTTAGGGATAAAAAAGGCGCTGTATCGCCGTACACCGGCGAAAGCGGTATCTTAATCGGCGACAATGCCTTTTGCTACGCCTTTGGGCAGAATTACGGTTTCTACGTCCACAGCGACGGAAAGATCCATTACGGAGTTCTTGAGCCGGGCTTCCGCAATTATTTGACGACAATGGCCCAGTGGTACAGGGAAGGCTTAATCGATCAGGATATATTCAGCAATAATTTCGCGGCAGTAACTTCCAAACTGCTTGACGGAAAATCCGGAATGTCAAACGGCTGGCTAAGCAGCGGTATGAACGCGCGCAATCTCGCGGCCAAACCCACCAATCCGTCATTCTCCCTTATGATGGTGCCCAATCCCAGCATAACCAAAGGCCAAAAATCCGAATACTCGTTCGGTGATTTCCCGGTACCGCCCACTGCCTGCGGAACCATCAGCGGAACAACAAAAAATCAGCAGCTTGCCGCCCAGTTCCTTGATTACGGCTACAGCGACGAAGGGCATATGCTCTTTAACTTCGGGATAGAAGGTGTTTCGTACAATATGGTGAACGGGTATCCCACATATACCACCGCCGCAATTGGCAATCCCAATGGCTGGACTCCCTCCCAGGGTGTCGCCGCCTATGCCAGGGCAAGTTTCGGCGGATCATTCCTGCAGGACGAACGCTATATGCCGCAGCTCTTAAATACCAAAGAAGCCCAGGAATCACTTAACAGAATCATCAACATGGACGCCCTCAAACACAACCTCCCGCCCCTTACCCCGACACCTGCCGAAAGCCAGGAACAGGCCAGGATTATGAATGAGATAAATACCTATGTAAACGAAATGGTTACCAAATACATCCTGGGAACAGAGAACCTGGGAACATTTGACACCTTTACCGCCCAGGTAAGGCGTATGGGTATTGACCGTGTCCTTGAAATCCAGAACGCAGCCCTGGACCGGTACAATAAGCGCTAACCGAAGTTTTACCCGGCAATAATTCCCCGCTTCACGGCGGGGTTTTTTTATTGGATAATATAAATTTTTTAATTTCAACTTATACAATAATATGATAAAATAAATTCCTGTGGCAAAGATGATTAATAGCATATTCTATAATAAGAAAATCCATGGTCATGTTCTCTTCCGCTGGTTTGCTTCTTATTTGGCTATTCTTCTGATACCGCTGGTCTTTAGCATAATAATTTATTTTTATTCTTTTGCAGCCATAAATAACAGTTCCAAGGAAATTTATGAAGCGTCATTTGAACAGTTCAGAATTGAAATGGATAATTTTGCAGGCAGTGCATACCAGGCTCTTCAGCAGCTTTCCATGGACTCTGATATTCAGGCTCTTACTTTGGTAAAGACTATGCTCCAGCCCAAAGATCAGTGGAATATGGTGCAGGCGATTAAGCAAATCCGGACAATGCAGATTATATTACCCATGGTTAATGATATTTTTGTGGTGTTTAATCCTCTGAATTCCATTGTAAATTCATCCGGTTATTATTCGATCGATCTTTTTTATAACCTTTATTTCCTGAATGAATCAATTAATCTGGAATCCTTCAAGAGCATAATCAGAGATCCCGGTCAAAACAAAATAATTCTTGTTAATGACAGAATCCTGCTTCTTCTTGCCAGTACCGAAGGATTTTCCGGTGATACTTCTGCTACTTTGGTTATATCATACAAAAAAGAAATTTTTGATGATAGATTTTTAAGATCATATGAATCAAACGGAGGAAAAATTTATATTGTTCCCGATAATCATCAGAATACTTTTGGATCTGGTGAAAATTCGGAGTTTGCATTATTAAATTCGAACGGAGTTAATACTTATGGAGATTCAAGCAGCAAGAAGTTGATTGGAAATACCGGTTACAGAATTTTAACTCTTTATTCAAAATTGACGGACTGGAAATATTTTTATTTTTTACCCGAGACCCTGGAAAAAGCAAAAGCAAGGCAAATACAATTTATCACATTTGCAGGTCTCTTTGGCTGTACGCTGCTGGGACTTTTTCTTTCATATATACTATCCAGGCGAAATTATGATCCTGTAAAAAAATTAATGGCGGTTTTTAATCGTTCGGAAGGGACAGGAAATAATGAAGCTGAATTAAACCGCATAGATGAATTTAAATGGATTGAAAACAAAGCTTTGGATGCACAGGCTGCTCTGGGAAGAAATTTTAGGGCGCTTAAAAAATACTTTATTAATACTCTCTTGAATAGACCTTTTGATCCGGTTAACGGAAAACCGGAAATCGAACGTTATAAAATTTGTCTTAACGGAGATTGGAACATTGTAATGGTTTTTGCTTTATATCTTCCGGGTTTTGGCAAAATTCTTTCTGAAAACGAGAGTGAGATTATCAATACCCTGCATCAAATCATCATACATATTTTTTTGGAAGCAGTGGGAGAGAACTTTACTGCAGAAATGATAAGTACAGGTGAGTATGTATCTGCAATTGTAAACTGGCCTGGGAACGATGATTCTTTTATTGAACGGCTTGAGGATTTGATTGAATATACGCAGCAGGAAGCCGGAGAATTTTTTCATTTACCTGTATTAACCGCTTTGGGAGAACCTCGCCGCGGTCTGGAAGGTATTTATTATTCCAATCTGGAAGCTTTGGAAACTCTGGGATTTCTTGATCCAAAAACAGGACAAACAATATTACATTATCGTGATGTAAAATATTTTGGCGGCAGATTTCAGTATAATTATGAAACTGAGCAAAAGCTCATTAACCTGGTCCGTCTGGGAGACAGTGAGAATACCTGTAATCTGCTGCAGCAGATTTGGACTGATAATTCGTATCCCCATAACAGGTCCGGCAGAATGAACAGACTGCTTGCCTATAATCTGCTGGGCAGCCTTATAAAAGGTATGGAACAGGATATTTTAACCAATGATTTGTTATCACAGAGTTTTAATTTAGAAAATATTGAGCAGGAGAATTTGGCAATTACACTTGAGAAAGCTGCTGTTGAAATCTGTAAATTCAATATTTCCATACGCCGTGACAGGCAAAATCACCGGTTAAGCAAGAAAGTCAAAAATTATATAAATGAAAATTTCCGGAATCCTGATATTAATATTTCCATTACAAGCCTGCATTTCGGCATGAATCCCGCATACCTTTCCACGGTATTCAAGGAGGAAACCGGTACCAGTCTTCTTGAATATATAAATACACTGAGGATCGAAGAAGGAAAGAAATACTTAAGTTCAGGTTGTGAAGTTAATGAAGCCGCTGAAAAATGCGGTTTCCGCGGTTCAGGTGCTTTTATCAGGGTTTTCAAGAAACTGACCGGAGTTACTCCCGGGCAGTTCCGTGAGATCTAAAAAATATCATATTGATCTATAATTTTGATTATTGGACAAAAATCCAATTATTATAAAAACTTAATATTTCAATATAAATCTTTAAAAATAATTATGGCTTAATTGGTCAACTTAAAATAATATCGTTAATAAAGGTTTATAAAAACTCTGCATTTTTATTTTTTAACGGAGGAAAAAATGAAACTAAGTCTCAAGGTATTATTAACGGTATTGATTTTATCAATGATATCCCTGCCGCTATTTGCCGGCGGTCAGAGCGGAGGAACTGCTCCTGCGGCTTCAACAGCAAAGGTAACTTTTTGGATGGAACTACAGACCCATCAATCCGCAAATTTTGCCAATATGGGAGATACTCCATTTGCTAAGGAACTGAGCAGACGTACCGGTATTAATGTTGAATACCTGCATCCGCCTACGGGAGCCGCTGCCGAAGCCTTTAACTTGATGGTTGCGGACGGTAATTTCCCGGACATTATCGAGTATAACTTTGCAAGTGGTTATGTGGGCGGTCCCGAGAAAGCAATCGGCGACGGTGTTATAGTTCCATTAAATGATATAATAGATAAATGGGCGCCTAATCTCAAAAAGGTCCTTAATGACAATCCCGATTGGGCCAAGCAGGCAAGAACTGACAGCGGCCAATATTATGTATTTCCGTTCTTCCGCGGGAATGAACGTCTTTTGTTTTCCTCCGGCCTTATTGTAAGGATGGATTGGTTGAATGAATTGGGGCTTCAGCCGCCTGCCACAATGGATGATGTTCATAATGTACTGGTAGCATTTAAAGAAAAGAAAGGCGCTACAGCACCGTTTACTTCAGAAAAAAATCTTATCGGGAATAACCCGTTTTGCTGGGCTTTTGGCCAAGGATACGACTGGTATATTCACGAAGACGGAACTGTACATTACGGAGTATTGGAACCAAACTTTAAAAATTATGTTGCGATGATGGCGCAGTGGTATAAAGAAGGATTGATCGACCCGGATTATTTCAGCATGAACTTTGATACTGTCTCTGCCAAAATAACCGGAGGACAGTCCGGTATGTCGATGGGATCTATTAACAGCCGGATGACAACCTGGAATGTCGCGACCAAGAAAAATAATCCAGGTTTTTCCCTTATGATGGTTCCTAATCCGACTTTAACGAGAGGCGTAAAATCAGAATATTCTACCGGTGATTTTCCATTTGCACCTGCCTGTTTGTCCGGGATCAGCGGTACGTCAAAAAACCAGGAACTTGCAGCCAGACTGCAGGATTACGGTTACAGTGACGAAGGCCATATGTTTTATAATTTTGGGATTGAAGGAATTTCATACAATATGATCAACGGTTTCCCGACTTATACCGATATTGTCATCAACAATCCGCAGGGCTGGCCTTCTTCCCAGGGACTGGGAGCTTATGCCAGGGCAGGTATAGGCGGGGCCATGGTTCAGGATTGGCGGTACATTGACCAATATATGAATGTTAAGGAAGGCAAGGATTCACTGGATCTTATTCAGAATATGCCCGCTTTAAAACATAATATGCCGCCTCTTACTCCAACACTTGCGGAGAGTCAAGATTTGGCAAGGATCATGAATGAGATTAACATTTATGTTCAGGAAATGGTAACCAAGTACATAATCGGAACTGAAAATCTTGGAACCTATGATAATTTTATTTCTACAATAAAACGTATGGGTATTGATCAGGCTCTTTCAATCGAAAATGCCGCGTATGTACGTTATCTGGCTCGCTGATTAAATTTTAATTATTCTCCCGCCCGGAGGCGCCAGGCGCCGCTTCTTGGCGGGGGTTTTTTTCGTTAAAATACATCCATGAACAGCAAAGAACGCGTACTGATGACGATTAATCACAAGGAGCCTGACAGGGTTCCGGTAGGCGAGTGGGGCATTGATCACGACCACGTAAGCAATATCCTTGGGCGCCATACTTACTGGCGCAACCGCAGGGACGAGACCATTGCGCTCTGGGAAGGCCGCCGCGATGAAGTAGTTGAATCGCTCAAAAGCGATTACACCGAGCTGGTAGAACGCCTGGATTATGATGTTGTGACTGTTCCGCTTTGCCCTCCCAAAAATATACATCACGGTAAACCTCCCAAAAAAATCGGCGAAGGCGTTTGGGAAGACCATAAAGGCCGTATTTACCAATATGCGCCGGGCAATGACTCGATCATGTGCATGACGCCCGATGAAGGCAGGGAGAGGCTGAGCAGTGCCGATATTGAAAACACAATCAACAGGTTATCTGTAATCGACGATTCGGTTTTTGAATTGGTTGATTATTTTGGAGACAGGTTCGGCAGGGACAGGGCGGTTTTGTTCAGGGACATGAATGTTTACGGTGCGCTTCTCTCGCCGTTTGGCGGCGATTTTTTACATCAAATGATAGTACTGGCCGAAGCCGGCGATGATCTCCTTGCACTTCATGACGCCGCCGTAAATTATAACCGCCTTTTAACCGAACACTGCGTAAAGCACAATGTTACAATCATGATGCAGGGATCGGATTTCTGCATGAATACCGGGCCCATTGTCTCACCGCAAATTATGCGCAGAATCTTTTTTCCCCTGATGAAGCGCGTTAATAAAGATATTGTTAATAATGGGATGTATTCGTTTTTCCACTGCTGCGGTAATACCTCCCTTCTCCTTGATGATTATGTTGACGCCGGATATACCGGGTACCAGTCAATTCAGGTTTCAGCAGGTCTGGACAATAAATTAATCAAAAAGAAATACGGCGATAAACTAACGATGTGGACCGGGATTCAGTGCGAGACCCTAATTAAAGGATCCCTGCCGGAGCTTACACACGAAGTCCTGCAGGCCCTGGAAATACTTATGCCGGGAGGCGGTTTTATTTTCGGCTCGACCAATTCGGTTCAGTTCGGCGCCAATACCGGTAATTATCTTAAGGCCCTGGAACTGGTCAGAGAAAAAGGAATATATTAATTTGGGGTTATTATGGAATTAAAAAAACTTATTTGTCAAAGGCTTCCGCGGATTAAGGCTTTTTGGAATAGTCCTGCCGGAGCTCTGATAAATGTAACAAGTGTAACTTCGTTTAAAGGCAAAAAGGCGCGGCCGCTTCTTGAATGGAATTTCCCCGCGGATTTGTATCAGTATCTTGATACCATAATTGAAGACGCCGGCTTGCACTGGATGCAGCGGGACGAAATTGACGATGACCTGCTGCCGTCGGTTCAGCCCTGGTTCGGGATCGCGGAGCACAGCGCCATTATGGGCGGCGATATCCACTTCAGTGATATTACAAGTTTTCAAATTCCTTTTGTAACTGATTGGGACAGGCTGGACAGTATTGAACTGTCGCAGGACAACAAGTGGTTTAAGATATTGATGGACAGCTTTTGCTATTTAAAAGAAAAAGCCAAAGGCCGGTTTTTGGTCCGCCTGCGCGGCGGCGAATCTCCCATGGATATGGCAAATGCGATCCGGGGCAACGAAATTTTTTCTGACCTTTACGATTACCCGGACGAAGTAAAAAAACTTTTTGGTATCTGCGAAAAAGGGCTGCTCTGGTATTTTGAAAACCAAAAGAAATACTCCGACTTCCTTGATGGCGGCTGGATCTCCGGCTACAATGTCTGGATGCCGGGCAACAGCGCAGGCCATTTGTCGGAGGACGCTACCGTAATGTGCTCACCGCAGATGTACCGGGAGTTCGGCCGGCCTTTTACTGCGCACTTTTGCGCCGGTCACGATAATGTGCTTATTCATTTACACGGCGCGGGCAGACACGCTTTTGAAGAAATTGTAAGTATTCCGCAGTTCACCGTTATCGAATTAACCAACGATCCAAAACAACCCGGCGGCATGGAACTTTTCAGGGAATACGAAAATATTTTTAAAAATAAAATCGTTATGCTGCATCTAACCAAAAAAGAATTTGACGATAACAGGGATTTTCTTAAATCAAAAAAAATCATTATTGATTACGCGGCCGCGTCTGTTGAAGACGCCAAAACCATGATAAAATCAGTGCGGGAATTATAAATAAACCGGGTTATAAATAACGGGGGTTATTTTATATGGAAGCAAATCTTAAGGCAGTTTACGAAGAGATTTACGGAATTGTTGCGGGGCGCGCCGGCGAATATGAGGCAGCCGCAAAAGATCAGTGCGCAGTCTGGGAAGGCCGCAAGCCTGTGCAGCAGCCCCTGTTGCTGCATTGTAATCCGCCGGCTTCGTCAAAAGAATGGCCCAAATTCAGTACCCGCGAGATTCATTTTGATAAAGACAAAATGCTTGTTTCCCAGATGAAGGGTATGGCCTCCGCGGCCCTTGGCGGTATGCAGTCTGTACCTTCGGTTAGGGCAAATATGGGCTGCGGAATTTATCCCAGTCTGTTTAAGGGAATTGTCTCTGAGCTGTTTGACGATGAGCGTATGCCGTGGATTATCAAACATCTGGACAAGGAAACGCTGCAGAAGATGAAGCCTTCTGACATTAAGCTTACCGATGAATTTAAACTGGGCCTTGAACACATGGCTTACCAGGCCGAAAAACTGCAGGGTACCGGCGCCTATGTTTATCCGCTTGATTTACAGGACGCCATTGATGTCGCCCACCTGGTTTACGGCGACAATTTTTTTTACGACCTGTACGATGACCCGGATTTTATAAACCATCTTCTTGATCTTGCCTGTACCGCGATAGAGCTCGGCGCTAAAGAATGTTTAAAAGTAATTCCTGATTCTGATAAAATCGTAACCCATTACAACCAGCTTGCAATGCCCAGGTCCGGCGGCGGCATGAAGTTCAGCGAGGATACTTCGACCTTGTTAAGCCCGGAGCACATCGAAGAGTTTACCGTGCCAAGCCTCAAGCGCCAGCTCGATTTTACCGGCGGCGGTTATGTCCACTTCTGCGGCTACAATACTCATCTGCTTGACGCCTGTATCGCAACAGAAAAAGTACGCGGCGTCAACTTTGGCAATCCGGAAAAATACGATATGGAAGAAGTATTGCGCCGGCTTGCCAAAGCGAACAAAGTTTTTTACGGAGTTATTCCGCGCAAACAGGACGAGGAATTAAAGTCTTATTTTACAAGGCTGTGCAGGGCCGCCACCGATTCAAACGGCTGCTGCCGGCTTCTCCTTGTGATGAACGCTTCAACCCCGGAACAGGCCCAGGAAATAAAGCGCGTGTGGAAAGAAGTTAATCCGGTTTCCAATCCGTCTCAGGATCAAGGGGGAAGACGGGGCGCCTGACTTTTTTATACGGAATTATTTCCAGGGCCTCATTTGAACAGCCTTTGGTCAGAGCCATTACCGCCCTGGCCGCAATTTTTGTAAAACAAGGTTCGAGGTAGCCAAGTTTGACCGCGACAAGACAATAATCGGCGGCGTCAATTCCCAATGCCGGCAGCAGATCCGGGTCTCCAAAACCAATGTGCTTTGATGTAATTGTTATAAGCAGATTTCTGTAAGATACCAAAACAAGATCCGATTTATACGATCCGTAGCCCCGTACAATTTTTTTTACTTTTACCTTTAACGGAATTTTTTTACCGTTGACCGTATCCCGATTGCCCCCCAGTGTTATTTCTGGTTCGGCGCCTTCGCCGGCCCTGGCACAGGCGGCCGCTGCTGCCTCGTCGTAAAAGCCGGAATACAGCATAGGCGCCGGGAGTTTGTCTGCCCTGTCAATTGTTTGCAGTATTGCCTCAAGTAAATCTGTTGAATCGCCTGTTGCTCCTGCAGTTGGATTGTCCCCGGAGTCAGAAAGAAAAACCGGCCGTTCGCCGTTTTCCGCGTAAACATAGCAGGCTTCCAGGGCTGCCCTGGTTTTATAAGTTTCAGTACTGAAGGTAAAATCCCTGCGCTGCTTCCATACCTGGGCTGCCAGGTTTTTGGCAATTGTATCCGCTTTTTGACGAATGGCGATGTCAGCCATCTGCCGGACGCTGCAGCCTTGACCGTTACTGTATCCGGCGGATGTTGCCGGGACCGCCGGGGCGGCTGATTCATAAAAACTAACCAGTACAGTCACGGTGTTATATTCGCAGTCTGCCCACGGGTATCCCATCAGCAGGGAGACAGCTTTTATGCCCGGTTCCTTTTCGTGTCTGCGGCATTCTTTTAAAAGAGAAGCCATTGGTTCTGCTGATGACTCCGATTTTTCGCCTGCAACTAGCATGGGAATCTGGCGGCAAACTGTAGATATGGATATTGCGTTTTTGGTTTCAAGCGCGTCTATCAGCATGGAGGCCGCAAGGGAACCGGTCTGCGCTTCATCAGTGTGCGGCGCTGTTTTGTAACCGGCAAAACCGTCAACCGTTTTTAAAAGCCCAGGCGTTATGCTGGCGTGCATGTCCAAAGCCGCGGTTATTGGAATATCCGGAAACATCTTCCGTAAACTTATGCAGAGATCTTCTTCCGCGCACAGCAGGTCTTCCGTCTTCATTGAGCCGTGCAGGGCCAGGCAGATTCCGCCGATGGCGTCCCGGTTTTTGGCCTCTGCCGCGCGATCGATGAATTCAGTTTTAAATCTGTTATAAAAGGCAGCGCTCACCAGGCCGTTGGGAACGGCGCGCGCAAGCAAAACCGGTACGATTTCCGCGTCTGCTTCGCGCAGCGTATTAACGATTCCTGTTATCGAGTAACCGGGATTTAAGTTTACAAGAATTTCGTCCCCGGCATAAACTGTAAAATCATCTTCTCCGGTTATAATTGGATTGAATGAATTTGACTCGTGGTTTATGCCGCCGACCAATATACGTATACGGCGCATACTCAATTAAAAACTTTCCCCCCGCCCGGCGCCCGGAACTCGCAGGGAACTTTTACCTGGCACTTGCCGCAGCCGTACCGCGGATCGTATTTTTCCCTGGTGGTATTTAAAAATTCAGAACATAAAAAATGGTTCTTGCCGTTTTCAATGGTAATCGCTTTTGCCGGGCAGTTCTTTGCGCAGGCGCCGCATTTTATGCAGTAATCGTAAATACCTGTATATGGTCTGCCGCTCTCCTTATACAGAGCTGAAGTGATCACGCTGATGTAACGCCCGGCAACTCCTTTGGCAGTAATTAATCCTTTTGACAGGCCGAATGTTCCAAGACCGCAGGCGTAGGCGGCGTGCCGCTCCGACCAGTTGCTGGTGTAGAAATCCTGCTCCCGCTTGTTCTCTGTTACCGGACTTTTTTGGCTGAACCTGCTGTCAAGCATCGGCGCTATGGCCTCTTTGCCGTCTTTGGTCAGCAGCGCAATTATGAATTGAACAACTTTTTTCTGAAACGCGTGGCCTTCTATTCTGGCGTGAAGCCATTCGTCCGCGGGCCAGTCCATAGTTTTGCGGTTGGCTTCCCGGACCTGGTTTGTAAACGGGAGGAAGACGCTTATAACGCTTTTTGCATTCGGGAGCCATTCGGACGGCGCCATAAAATGCGCTCCGATTACGCCTGGCTTTTTATAATCCAAAAAAATCGAATCGTCCGCTGCGGCATAACCAAAAACAGGATCGTCAAAAATTTTCATTCCGGCCAGATCCGGCCTTAGGGCAATTTCTTTTAAAACGTAATTGCCTTTTTCCTGCAGTATGTATTCTTTAACTGCCCTTTCAAGAGGAGCTTTTTCAAGAGGAACATTTTCCATTGGAGCCCTTTCCATTTCAGCCTCCGTGTCAGACTCCGCTGGATTTTTTTACACCCAGAAGATCCAGGTGTTTGCCGATATGTTTGATCAATGCCTGGGCGTAAACTTCTTCTTTTTCCCTCCACAATTTATACAGCCTGTCCCTGAATGTAAAAGTTCCGTCGCTATTTTTTTTACCCAGTATAAGGCCGTAGGTAATATGAATTAACTGGCGGCTGTCGTTCCTGTTGAAGAGGTCAGGCAGTTCTTTGTCGCTCAGTTTGTCAATGTTTGGTATTTTTTCCAGATCCGTTGTAACATGATAATATTTGCGCGCTTCGGAAAAAGCCGCTATGGCGTATTTATGAATTTCGCGGTAAAGCCCTGGGTCGGATACCGCGACAACCCGCATGGCTTCCAGCCAGTTTGTGCCTGCTGTCTTTACATGGAAGACGCCTTTTGCCGCTTTGCCGATTGCCGGGAATACCGTAAACTTGTCCGAGCCTGAATGAATGCTGAGCTTGTATTTAAAATGCCGCGCGATTGACGCGTGTATTTTTATTTCATTTTCAAATTGTTTTAGGTCGCCTATGTAATCTATTCCCTTCTGGAATTCACCGCAGAAACGCGGGGCCATTGTAGCGAATTTTACACCTGCGTCAATAAGTTCCCGCGCGGCAAAGTAATGCTGGAGCGGCGTTGTAGGTTCGGAAGTTTCGTCAATGGAAATTTCAAAATCCGCCGGCTTCTTTGCTTTTTTAATAAACTTGCTGTACATCTCAACCGCGAATTTTATCGCATCACAGTAAATCGCCGCGCACGTCTTTAAATCGTCTTCGCTGAAACTTAAAACAATATTTTCGCCTATATCAAAATTTTTATTCAGGTATTTGGCTGCCAGCTCTGCCGGAACCGCAGGCGCGTTCTGCCCAGTTACATTTTTATTAATATGATCAGAACAATCCAGCGTGATCATTGTAAAGCCCAGCGACAGCGCGTACTTGATATCCTGCGGCGTCTTTAGGTGATCGCCGTCCGCACCCCAGGCTTTTTTAAAGCCCTCGCGGAAAACCGTAAAACTCGCGGCGTCAAGCACATCTTCATAGGTACGTCCCGTAAGGTTCAGTTCGCGTATCGATTGCTGGGCCAGCACCGGATATGCGTCATATTTTTCAAAAACCCTGACATGGCCCGGGCCCGCGATTCCCAGCCTGTCCCCGACGCCAAAGCTGCGTTCTTTTCCAAGCACCTGCGACGGTGCCGTAAACGGAAAAATTTTCCGCAGAACTTCCGCGTTCCTGTGATTGAGCGGCGCCTTAAACTTGTTGCCCGGTAGTTTTTCTGCCTTGAATCCCGGATTTTTCCCAAATATCGCAATCGCGTCCGTTTCCCCGTCCTTAATCATAAAGACGGTCGTACTGCCTTTTTTATTTATTGATTTTTCATAAGCGTTAAATCCAAAATATTCCATATTAATCCTCCGTGATATTTTTGTACTACTACCGGTTTGAATTCATTCTATTACTAAAATCCGAATTTTTCCAGCCGGTTTTACGCTTTATCGGAATAAATTATTGCAAAAAGAACAATATCCTGATTATACTGCAATTATGTTACAGTTGAGCCATGAAGAAAAATTGCAGCTCATGAGTTCCCTTAATTGGGATTATCTGGACACGCCGGAAGATATGTTGGCGGTTATTGAAGGCCGGCAGGAAAGCTCCGGCGCCTTTACACGGGACAAGCTTTTTGTACGGTCAATGGAAAGGCTCAGCTGGTATTATTTCGTGGGTCTCTGGGGGGTTGAAACGATCAAAGAATTATACACCCCGGAATTAGCCGGCCGGATTTGGCCAAAAAATTTGAGGATGCGCTATGATTTTGCCGTCGCGGTATTACGAAGAGAATCTTTACCCCCTGCAAGATGGGGTGATGAATATTATAAACAACTGCGGTACCCGCTTTTTTCTGACCGGTGGTACCGCGCTAAGCCGGGGATACTATAATCACCGTTATTCCGACGATCTGGATTTTTTTGTAAATGATGACGCAGATTATGCGGAACAAATCAGGATTATCTTTTCCAAATTAAAAGAAAATGGTTTTTCCTGGAGTTCAACCGTTGATTTCATAAGTACGCCGGCATTCACCACTTTAAAAGTAAAAAGGGATAAATCAGAAGTTTTATTAAAGCTGGATTTTGTTAATGATGTTGCGGCACATTTCGGAGAAATTATTAAAACTGAAATTTTTGACAGAACCGACTCAATACGAAATATGCTTTCCAATAAATTAACTGCTCTATTCCGTTATGCCGCAAAGGATGTGGCCGATATCCGCGAAATTGCCCTGCGTGAGACAATAAATTGGAAGCAGGCAATCCAGGACGCGCAGCAAAAAGAAGCAGGCGTAGAACTAACGATTGCAGGTGATATTCTGCGGGGCATGCCCCAAAGTGAATTTGAAACTATAGCCTGGACAAAAAAACCTGACTGGAAAGTATTTTGCGACGATATAAACAGAATTGTATTTGATATGCTGACTTGCCGCTGATTTGGTAAAAACATGATTTAATAAAAACGTTGACACATGTTAATAAATGCCATTAAAATGAAATAATATTAATATTTTTAGGAGTTTTACATGAAAAAATTTTGTCTGTTGGTATTAATCAGTCTGATTATTACCGGTACTCTGATAGCCGGCGGCAGCAGCCAGACAACACCGGCGTCATCCGGCGGGCCTGTCAAAATTACATGGTGGAGGAATCTGGATGCCAAGTCCGCCCAGGTTCTTACCTCATGGGGCGAGAACGAGGGATTGAAACAAATTTTTGCCTTAAAAAATGTAGACGTGGAATTTGTCGGCGCTCCGATCGGACAGGAGACTGAGCAATTTAACCTGATGATCGCTTCGCGCAATGTGCCCGATATTATCGAAAACGGCTGGCGGGATTATCCGGGCGGACCGCAGAAGGCCATCGACGATAAAATCATTATGGATTTGACTGACGCAATGGCAAAGAACGCACCCAATTATACCAAACTTAAAAAAGATAATCCCAACCTCGCAAAAGCCTGGACTACACTGGAAGGCCGCGATTACATGTTCGGCTTTGCCCGTGCGCCCATAGCGGCCCTGTATTACGGTCTCCAGGTACGCCAGGACTGGCTGGATAAACTTAATATCAAAACACCGCAGAACATGCAGGAATTTACCCAGATGCTTTACGCATTCCGCGACCGTGATCCCAACGGGAACGGTAAAGCAGACGAGATCCCGTTCGGACACGCAAAGAACTGGAACAGTGTTTACGCATTGTCAATGTTCTTCGGTGTTGGTTCCACCAAATATGACAACGGTTTTTACGTTGATAAGGGCCAGGTAAAGTACTCACCCATCGAACCGGGATTCCGCGATTATCTCCAGATGATGTCAACCTGGTACAAGGATAAATTAATCGATCCTGAATTTTCCGTACTGGAACTGGCCGCTTACGAAGGCAAGGTTTACAATAACCTCATCGGCTCCCAATACGGCGGACTTGGTACAGGTTTTATGGGCAAGCATAATATGACAATGAACAACCAGAACAATATGCCAGATTTTAAAATGGTCGGAATGCTGCCCCCCATGGATCAAAACGGGAACAGGCGGATTATGTACGATCAGGATGCTCCGGGCAGCGGCGCCGCAATTTCTGCCAATACCAAATACCTCAATACTATTGTCGATCTGCTTGATTACGGTTACGGCCCTGACGGATCGTTTACCATTAACTTCGGACCCGCAGGCAAAGCGGCAATCATGACACCGAACGGCCCACAATATACCGACCTTGTGCTTCACAGCCCCGACGGCCTTACCTATGACGTCGTTATGACACGTTACGGTCTTATTACTACGGGCGGACCTTTTATCCAGAATGAACTTCATATGTACACTTCCATGAGTTACAACAATGTAATTCAGATTTGTTATGACATGCTGAATAACTGCGACCTTTCATGGCGGCTGCCTCCTCTGCCCCTGTCAAGCGACAGCGCAAGGCGTGTTAACGATGTGTTCCCGGATATTAAAACCTATGTTGACGAAAACGTAGATCTGTTCATCATGGGCACTAGGCCCATGAGCCAATATGATGATTTTGTAAGAGACATCAAAAATATGGGCATAGACAAGGTTATTCCGGAATATCAGCGGCTGCTGAACTAGTTCATTTTATCAGATATTTAAAACAGGAATTTTTATGAAGCAAAAAATCTTTATTGAACATACCGCCTTGTTCCGCATCAAACGGGATTTTAGGCTTCATAAAGGCCTGTTTGTAATGATAATTCCCGTACTCTTGTTTTACGCGCTTTTTCATTACGCGCCCATTTACGGGGCAATTATCGCCTTTAAGGATTTTTCACCCGGCCGCGGAATTCTGGGCAGCCCGTGGATTGGCTTTAAAAACTTTCTGCAATTTTTTAACAGCGTTAATTTTACCAGAGTAGTCGGAAATACCCTTGCCATAAATATGCTCGCGCTGCTGTTCGGATTTCCCGCTCCGATCATCCTTGCGCTTGTTATCAATGAAGTCGCGAACCCTGCGTTTAAGCGGATCACGCAGACCGCTGTTTATCTTCCTTATTTTATTTCGATGATTGTAGTCTGCGCCCTTGTAAAAGATTTTGTTTCCATATCCGGAATCTTCAATGTTATACGCAGGTTAATGGGGCTGGATGAAGTCAATCTGCTGCTTGTGCCCAAATTTTTTCGTACCATTTATGTCGCTTCCAATATATGGCAGTATGCCGGCTGGAATTCGATTATTTATCTTGCCGCGATTTCCGCCGTTGATCCTCAGTTATACGAAGCCGCGATCATTGACGGCGCCGGCCGGTTCAGAAGGCTGCTTCATGTAACCATTCCTGGCATTGCGCCGGCCATCATCGTTCTTTTTATTCTGCGCCTTGGTGAGATAATGAATGTCGGTTTTGAAAAAATCATTTTATTGTACAATCCAGGAATTTATTCCACCGCAGATGTTATTTCTTCGTTTGTATACCGCAGGGGTCTGCTTGAAATGAACTATTCATTTTCTGCCGCTGTAGGTTTGTTCAATTCCGTCATCAATTTTATTATTGTTGTCACTGCCAATACCATTGCCCGGCATGTGGGCGAAAGCCGTTTGTGGTAAGGTACAGGGAGAATCATTAATGCTCAAAAAAACTTATGGTGACAAAATTGTTGATGCTTTAATTTATTTTTTCCTGTGCGTTATTGTAATTATCACCCTGTATCCGATGTATTATGTATTGATCAGTTCGATATCGCAGGCTTCCCTTCTTATAAGACATACAGGTTTTTTGGCATTGCCCCAGGGCTTTAGTGTAGCCGCATATGTCAAGGTGTTTCAGAATCCGCTGTTGTTCACATCGTACGGCAATACCATTTTTTATGTTGTTGTAGGCACGTTGCTCAACATGGCCCTTACCCTGCTTGGCGCCTACGTTCTGTCTCGCAAAGATTTTTATCTAAGAACTGTTTTGACCTTTGTCGTAATTTTTACCATGTATTTTTCCGGCGGGTTAATTCCGTTTTACCTGCAGGTGCAGAATCTGGGGCTTATGAATACCCGCTGGGCGATTATATTCCCTACAGCGTTAAGTACATTTAACCTTATCATAATGCGCACAGGGTTTTCCGCTGTGCCGGACAGCCTTGAAGAATCGGCCCGCATTGACGGCGCCGGCGACTTTCGTATTTTGGTGCAGATAATGATACCCCTGGCAATGCCGACTGTTTCTGTACTGATTTTGTTTTACGGTGTTACCCGCTGGAATGAATGGTTCAACGCCACCATATTTATACGTCAGCGCCTGCTGTTCCCGCTGCAGGTTCTGCTGCGCGAAATCCTGCTGATGAATTCCACATCCGACATGGTCGCCGATCTCGGCGCTCTGGACAAGGACAATATTTCCCAGACCATCAAATACGCTACCATTATCGTAGCCGTTGTACCGGTTCTTTTGATTTACCCGTTCCTGCAGCGGTACTTTGTTAAGGGCGTAATGATCGGCGCGGTAAAAGGATAGTTGGTAAAACGAAATATTTACTTGACTAATAGAAAATCATAATATTTAATTAATATATGAAGACGAAAAAAAATATTATTGAATTAAACAGAAATTACCTTAAAGAAAATTATTATAATATTTCATCCATTAATGGCGAGTTGTATGAATTATATTGCTATAATAAAATATTAGATTGTAATTATAAAAATATTAATATAATAAAATCTAAAAAGGCAAAAGAAGGGAAATTTGGCAATTTAGAATATTCCAAAAATGGGAAAATATTATGTGTTTCTAATAATATTGCTTTAGCAGAATATGATATATTAGGAATAAAATCGAATACTATATATTGGTGGGAAGTTACAAAACATGCAAAAATTGAAAATGATTTTATTTTAAAGACAAAAATCAAATATGAATTACTAAAAAAGTTATTTAAATATTATGATATTGAATTCAAATTAATTGCTCCAAAAATATATTCCAAATTAGCCGAATTTGCAATTGAAATAATTAAAGAACCATTGTACGAATATTATAATAAAAAAATTAAAATTTCGAATAATATAAAAAATGCAATGTCTTTAAAAACTTTATCTGAAAAATGTAATAAATATGATTATATTAACGATGTAATAAAAATGTCATTAGAGTATTATGATAATATGAAAAAAGATATAATTGATAATGAAATAATAATTAAAAGAATTTATAATCTTAAAACAATAAATTCTAATTGTGTCGAATATTTTGATTTACAAAAAAAGAAGAACAAAATACAGTTTATTAATAAAAATATTTTAAATACTGATAGAGAAATATTTAACAATAGAATAATACAGGAAATAGTTGAAATTAAGAAAAAGTTGATACTTCACATAACGAGACTGTCGGATTTATTATTTTAAATAAGCTTCTATTCCATGCATCGCTTCTATCTGTCGCGCCTAAGTTGAACTTGCCGAAATAGAGCATAGCTTATAAAGTGGTATACCAGAGACCCAGGAGGAAATAATGGGTAGGAAAAGGAAACGGTATACCTCAGAAGAGAAAATAAAAAT
>WQZG01000047.1 GCA_009780855.1 Treponema sp. | reverse complement strand
TGCCCTCAAATCTAGGACACAGGATTTACCTCCAGCGATTTCCGCGGCCAGTTTTTTATTTTCGATGATATCGATAGAAGCGAAGCGGTTTGCTCCGGTTCGTCCGAGGACGGCGTTAAGGAAGCTCAGTAGCTGTTCTTCGTCGCCTTTTTCACCCATTGTTTTGAGGAAGAGGAAATCGTTGAGTGGGTTGGCCCTTCCGCCTGTTTTTGTTTGTTGTTGTTTCATACCCGATATATGACATTAAGATACGGTTTTGCTTGGAATTTATGAAATAATTTTAAAATAAATTTCGTTGTATAGCAAAATTCGTCAAATAACGAATTTTTTTTGGTTAAAATACTCGTTATTTAACGTAAATTTAGTTTTTATTGCAGTTAATTTGCAGTTAAACTTCAAATTGTTGCCTTAGCAATAATTCATAATTGACAAATTGAAACGTTTCAATGATAATAAATATGCAAACAAAAGGAGTATCCCTTGAACAAGCTGCCCCCAAAAACCCAGGCTGCAATTAACGAAATTAAGGAGATCCTGACCGGGAAGTTAATTCCTTTCTGGCTTGATCGCGGTATTGATAATGAGTTCGGCGGATATTTAACCTGCATTGGTGAGTCCGGGGAAAAGCTTGCCGATGACAATAAATATATTGTTACCCAGGCCCGCATGATCTGGGGTTTTTCCGCGTTAAGGGAATTTGCTGCGCCCTCCGATGCGGCAAGACTTGAAAACGCGGCGAGACAGGGATTTGATTTTTTTATAAAAAATTTTTGGGACGCTGAATTCGGCGGATTTTTCTGGAAAACAAACAGAGCCGGCAAGTGCCTTGACGCCGGCAAGCTTAGTTACGGGCAGAGTTTCGCAATTTATGCGCTAAGCGAGTATGGTCTGCGGTACGGCAGTACAGAAGCCTGTTCGCTTGCAAAAGAAACTTTTGACGCAATGCAGGTCAATGCCGCCGATACGCTTTACGGCGGATATTTCGAGAATATGCAGATGGATTGGTCGCTTGCGCCTTCCGGCATTTTTGCCGGGGACCGCAAGTCACTGGACATTCATATGCACCTGATGGAAGCTTTTACCGTATTGTACAGGGCGACCGGACTGGAAATTCACCGGCGTAAACTTCTGGAGGTAATTGATTTAATTTTACTGCGTATGGTCAATGAAGGCGGATACGGGTTTAACCAGTTTGACAGGGCATTTAATAAAATCCCCGCGATAAATATTTACCGGACCTGGAACGCGGAGCGGGAGACAAACGAGAAGATCGAAAATCCTGCAGATACAACTTCGTACGGGCATAATGTCGAGCTAAGCTGGCTCATGTACGCCGCCTACCAGGCGCTGGGCATCAGCGTTCCGGATGACAGAGCCCTGATTTTTAAACGTCTGCTTGATCATTCGATAAAGCACGGTTATGACAATGAGAACGGCGGCATTTACCGCGACGGCATCGCGGACGGGCCGGTCCTTGTGACTGACAAGGAATGGTGGCAAAACTTCGAAGCAATGGCCGGTTACTTAAACGGCTTCCTGCGTTTTGGCGATGAGATTTACTGCGAATATTTCGGGAAGACATGGGATTTCATTAAAAAGCATTTTTTGATTGAACCGTTCTTTGAATCAAGACAGCTATTGGACAGAAAGGGAAATCCTATAATTTCAAACATCGGCAATCCGTGGAAAGGCATTTACCATACAGGCCGCGCAATGGCGGAGTGCATAAAAATATCCGGAGGAGAATTATTATGATGGTTCAAAAAATTCATGAGAACTGGAAGATGAGGCAGATAAGCGATGCTTCCCAAAAATCCGCGGAATGGATACCGGCAGTTGTTCCGGGTTCAGTTTACAATGATCTGCTGCTTAATAAAAAAATGGAGGATCCGTACTGGCGGGACAACGAAGACAAGGCGTTTGTTCTTATGGAAAAGGATTACGAATATATTGCCGGTTTTTCTGTAACACATAAAATGCTGGGCATGGAAAACGTTCTGCTCCGTTTTGAAGGCCTTGATACCCTGGCCGAGATCTCCCTTAACGGCGTTGATCTTGGCAAAGCCGATAATATGCACCGTACGTGGGAATTCGATGTCAAGGATTTATTAAAGGGTGAAGGTAACCAGCTTCGCGTAATTCTGCGATCGCCCATAAATTTTGTGAACAGCGCCTTTGATAAATGTTATGTCCACAGTGTTGACCATTCACTTTACGGCTTTCCCCACCTGCGCAAATGCCACTGCAGTTTTGGCTGGGATCACGGACCCAGGCTGCCGGATGCGGGAATCTGGCGCGATATAAAACTTGTGGGATTTAACAGCGCCAGGATTGACAATGTGTTCGTTACGCAGAAACACCGCAAGGATTCCGTTGATCTCGGTATACAGGTCGAGGTATTTATAAATCAGCATTCTGTAAAAAACGGGGCTTCCTGTTCGTATAAGGTATTTATAACAGACCCAAAAGGCAAAATAGAAGAATTTGATAATTCTCCGGAAACCATCAGCATAAAAAATCCGGAACTCTGGTGGCCGAACGGTCTGGTAAACAATGCTGAAAGTTCACAGCTTCCCGGCACACAGCCCCTTAAAATTCAGCCCCTTTATACCGTAAAGGTAATTCTGCTTTCGGCCAAAGGCGCGGAGCTTGATGTTTGGGAACACCGCGTCGGACTTCGGACCCTGACCATCAGCAGGCAGAAGGACAAGTGGGGCGAAAGTTTTGCGCACGAAGTCAACGGAAAGAAAATCTTCGGCATGGGCGCCAATTACATTCCGGAGGATTATATTCTTCCCAGGGTAAACGCCAAAAGGACCAGAAAGCTGCTGGAACAATGCGCAGCTGCCAACTACAATATTATCCGGGTCTGGGGCGGCGGCTATTATCCGGATGATTACTTCTTCGATATCTGCGACGAGCTTGGGCTCATCGTCTGGCTGGACCTAATGTTTGCCTGCGCTGCATATGAGCTTACTCCGGAGTTCGATCATAACATCCGCATGGAACTTGAAGACAACATCAAGCGGATCCGCCATCACGCCTGTCTTGGCCTTTACTGCGGCAACAACGAGCTTGAGACAATGTATACCAGGTGGCCCGATGTAAAATTGTCTCCTGTTCAAAAAAGCAACTTCCACAAAATCTTTGAATACATAATTCCTGAAATTTTAAACGAAAACGATCCGGTAACCTTTTACTGGCCCTCAAGCCCTTCATCGGGCGGCGCCTTTGACGATCCCCAGGATCCTAACCGCGGTGACATGCACTACTGGACGGTCTGGCACGGCAACAAACCTTATTCGGATTACAGGAACCAGTTCTTCCGCTATACATCCGAATTCGGAATTTCTTCCATGCCTGCGCTCAAAACGGTTGAAAGTTTTACTCTTCCGGAAGACAGGAATGTTTATTCATACATTATGGAAAGACATCAGCGCAATTACGAAGGCAACGCGAAGATCCTTAATTATATGAGCCATATTTTCCTTTTGCCCAGTGACTTTGACACGATTCTTTATACCACCCAGCTTGCGCAGGCAGAGGCCATCAAATACGGTGTAGAACACTGGCGCCGGAACAGAGGCCGCTGCATGGGAACGATGTACTGGCAGGTAAATGACGCGTGGCCTGTAGCGTCGTGGGCGTCAATAGATTATTACTTCAGGTGGAAGGCACTTCATTATTACGCCAAACGTTTCTACCGTCCCGTAATGATCTCCTGCGAAGAAAAAGGACTGCTTGACGGAGGCTCCAATCCCAACCTGCAGCCGCGGATCAAAGCCAAAATTGAAAAAAGCTTCCGTCTTTCCGCGGCCAACGAAACTCTGGAAGAAATGAAACTTACTGTCCGCTGGGAAATCCGGGACAAGAACGCGAAGGTGTTAAAGGAAAAATCCGTTCCCGTTATTCTGCCGGCCCTGAGCGCCGTATGGCTGGACAAGGTTGATGTTCCCGACATCGCCGTAAATGACGAGTACTTAAGCTATCATCTTCTTGACGGTAAGGAAGTGATCTCTGAAGGCACAGTGATCTTCTCGCTGCCCAAGTACTTTCACTGGGTTGATCCAAAACTCTCATATACAGTTGAAGGCGATACCATTACAGTAAAGGCGAGCGCCTATGCCAAAAGTGTAGAAATCCGCAACAGGAACGAAGACCTGCTGCTGTCGGACAATTACTTTGACATGAACGCCGGGGAGAAAAAAGTAAAAATACTGAGCGGTAAACCCGGGACCCTGCGTTTACGGAGTGTGTGGGAGATTAAGTAGTAAGTGGGGAGTGGGAAAGGAGAAATTAGAAAGTAGAAATTGGAAATGTGTCGCGTTTACAGCGGGCGGTCCCCGCTGTAAACGGGTTCCAGCTCTTCGCATAATAACGAAAAAACGTAGAGCGCGCCTTGTCCGTACAGGCCGGTGCTGTCGTCAGAGTAGCATTCGCCGATGTGGGATTCGTAAAAGATTTTTAAAGCGTTATTTTCGCTGCATTTGAATCGTTCCATGACCATGGGAATGATGGTTTTTAATGTCGATGCCCTGATTGTTCCGTGCGCCATAATTACTCCCGGCCTGCCGGGTTAAACCTGATTTCCGGCGCGGTAATAATTTCCGTTCCGCCGTGGTATAAAATCATGGGCGGCTGTTTTCCGGGATTTGACAGCTATTCAGGATTTGATCGATATCACCGATTACATATTCAAAACCGTGGCCGTGCAGTATTTCATAATCATCATCCAGCATTTGGATAATACCGTTTTTTACAAACAGTTTGTAAACATCGCTGCTAAGTATAGATTTATGATCAGCGTATTTTTCTATGCAGAATGTTTTAAATGATAGCCGGCTCACTGTTATTCCCTATTTAACTTGATTTCGCCAATAATTTTTCTCTGACTGCATCGGCAACCCAGTTATTGAGACTTCTTCCTTCAGATTTAGCTGTTATAGCAGCATTTGAATGTAATTCAGGCGGTATCCTGATTATTAATCGGCCTGAGGCAGGTATATCAGGAGATTTATTCATGCGTTTGCAAAAATCCAGATATTCGTCAATACTTTCCCTGAATGATTTTTGCATTTCTTTAACACTTGTACCCCTGAAGGTAACAACATCTCTTAGACCAATTACTTCACCGTAAAATACTTCAGCTTCATCATCATATTCTGCCTTTCCGGCATATCCTTTATATTTCATCATTCTTAATTTTCGCTGTATTTAATTACTCCGGCCAGACCTTGTCGGTAGCAGCCTTTGTTGCTTTTACTGCGTCCTCAACAGGCATGGCTTTGAGCGCGGCGCTGAACGGCTCCACCATGACCGGGCCGTCGTACTTTATTTCCTGCAGACCTTTCATAAATTCATTAATCCGCAGGACACCGGTGGCGCCAGGGAGTTCACGCTTGCCGTCCAATTGTTCATCCAGGGGAATTCCTTTTACGCCGTCGTTGATGTGGACAACCACAACCTTTTCGTTGGTGATTTTTTTAAAGTCGCCGAATTTTTGGCCGGCTGTGTCCCAGTGGAAAACGTCCATCAGATAACCAACATTGTGTGTTCCGATTGCGTCCAGGAGTTCATCAAGTCCGGCAAGGTCATGGATAAATTCAAATGCCTTGCCCTGGCGTAAAGTTTTGGGCCCTACAAATTCCAGTCCAAGCCGTATGCCGTAACCTTCCATAATCTTTGCCGCAGCAGTCAACCTTTCTCTGTGCAGTTCAAAATTGGATTTATAATCCAGTGTATCACTGCAAGGCATTATCCAGGTATTGCAGCGTGTCATATTGATTGACTTTGCGTATTCACAGAACGCGGCAAGGTTCTTTAAACCGCTTTCAAAAGTTTCCCGGTCTTTGCGGAAATCCAGCGGAAGTCCAAAAGCCGCAGGTATCAGTTTATTTTTTTCCAAAATCCCAGCTAGTTCTGAAGGAGCATAGGCGGCTTTTGCCGCTTTTACATCGATCATCAAACCCTTATAGCTGTATTTAACCGCCAGCGGAATGTCATCCTGGACAGACCTGCCCGGAAATCCTAATAATCCTGTTGATAATGCTTTATACATGATTCCCTCCTGCAGAATTTATAATCTTTATTCAACCATACCTGTATTTTACTGTCAAGTTTCCTGTTTTTTTATTTTTTATGGTTTTTTTATTTGACAGCTGAAACGTTTCAATTTATACTTTTTTTAATATATCTCAAGGAGAAAGCAATATGAAAAATCGTGTTTTGTTTGCGTTAGTTGTGTTAGTTCTTCTAACATCACCGGTATGGAGCAGCGGCAGCCAGGCTGGCAGTCCGTCTGCAGGTACAGCAGCACAGGGAACTGCGTCCGGTGTAAAAGTCACGCCCGCAATGGCGCAGCTCGGTTTTCCGCTCAAGAATCCCATTACGATTAAGTATTGGGCCGTAATGAGCGCCGCGGAAGCGCAGGTATTGAGAAGTTATTCTGAAAAATCCATGTGGCAAAATATGGAAAAAATATCCAATATACATATTGAATTTGAACATCCTTCTGTCGCTGCGGGCGAAGCGATTAACCTTCTGCTGGCAAGCGGAGATTTGCCGGATGTCATTCAGTATAATCTCAATAATGTTTCCGGCGGTGTTGATGCATTGATTAATGACAAGATGATACTGGATTTGAGTCCGTATTTAAAAACGGATATGCCCAATATGTCAAAAATCATTAGCGACAATCCTGTAATAGGCTCACTGCTTAGAACGGGGGAGGGCAGGTATTGGTGCTTTACCAAGATATACATAGACGAATCCTGCTGGGCCGGACCTATGCTCAGAAAAGATTTGCTGAGTAAATGGAATTTAAGTGTACCGGTGACTATTGATGATTGGTATAATGTATTAACGACATTCAAGAATAACGGAGTATCTGTACCTTTTGGTTTTGAATATGTAAACAACGCAGCCACTTTTGGCGGATATGCCATGTTTATAGGCGCGTACGGTCTTATCAAGGGATATTATGTCGGAACAGACGGAAATATTCATTTTGGCCCCATTGAAGACGGTTACCGGCAATTCCTGACAATGATGAATAAATGGTATTCAGAAGGATTGATAGACCCGGAATTTATGGCAATTGATGACGCGACTTACAGGAGAAAAGGAGCAACAGGCATTTATGGCGCTTTTACCGGGGTTTCGTCGGCCAATTTTGGTTCTGCCAATACGGAACTTGCCAAAACAATACCCGGAGCCGGTCTTGTTGCAGCGCCTTATCCAAAACTAACCGCAGACCAGGTACTGCGATTCCGGCAAAAATCCGAAGATGTCCGCGGAGGAATGAATGTAGCCCTGTCTGCCAAAACAAAGTACGCATCCGAAATTTGCAGGATGTTTGATTATATGTTCTCGCCTGAAGGTTCAATGCTCGTTACCTACGGTAATGAGGGAGAATCCTATACGCTCAACGCCCAGGGTAATCCTGTGGCTACAGCGCTCCTGACAAGTAACCCGCTGGCGGATTTCGGTACTATTGTTTTTAAATATTGCGGCCGTAATTCACCCTTCCTTACCGATCCCTATGAATGTTATTTCCTGGACTGGGATAATTCCCAAACATCAGCCCGTCAGATTTGGCAGGATTCCGCGAAGGCAGACGGTATGGCGCCTTCATATACACTGCCTGCGGCCGATGCCCAAACCGTGAGTAAAATAATGGCGGATGTTAATACCTATGTTGATGAAATGTTCCTTAAGTTCATTATGGGGCAGGAACCGCTTTCCAATTTTAATGCATATGTGCAAAATATTAAAAATATGGGTATAGATAACGCAATTGCAATACGCAATGCGGCTTATGCGAAATTTATGGGAAAATAATAAACCATACAGGAATTATTTGTTCCAAGGAGGTAATATGAAGCTTGCGTTCAGCACTCTGGGATGTCCGGACTGGACATTTGCGCAGATTTTGGAAAACGGCCAAAAGATGGGCTTTAAAGGTATCGAGATTCGCGGGATCGAAGGCGAAATGGATGTTGCCAAAATTAAGTATTTCCAGCCTTCGCAATGGAAGGACACAAAAAAGCGTCTGGAAGATCACAATCTGGAGATTATTAACCTGGGAACATCCGCAAATTTTCATGACGCCGCAAAATGGGACGCCGGCCTGGCAGAAGCCAAGGCAGCCATTGATATGGCGGAATCAATCGGCGTTCCTTTTATAAGGATATTCGGAGACAAGCTGCCGGACACCGGTGCGGAGCGCGAAAATACCCTGCGCCAGATTGCCAAAGGCTGGTTGGAAGTGTACCGTTACAGCGAAGGCAAAAAGGTTACCCCTCTTGTAGAAGTCCACGGTAATTTCAACAGGGTAGAAAGCTTCAAAGATATTTTTAAATTTTTTGAGCATCCCAAATTCGCCGTTATTTGGGATATTGAACATTCGTATAAAGTTTATGAAGACAACTTTATTGAATTTTTTGGTTTTATCCGCAAGTACACCAAACATGTCCACATCAAAGATGCAAAAAAAATTAACGGCGAATGGCAGCTTACCAATCTGGGAAAAGGCACAACTCCCATAGCGATGCACGTTGCCCTGCTTTCCGCGTCCAATTACGGCGGTTACCTGTCCCTTGAATGGGAAAAGAAATGGCATCCGGAACTTGATGATTGTTCGATCGCTTTCCCGGAGTATGTCGAACTTATGAAAAAAATAATTTTCATTGATAACTAAAATGAAGAAATTAAAAACCGCCATTATTGGCTACGGCAGAAGCGGCAGAAACATTCATACGAATCTTCAAAAGCAGCTTCCGGAGCTTTTCGAAATTGCCGCTTACATAGACGGCGACGAACAGCGCCGCGAAATGATTAAGCGTGAAATGAATGTGCCTGTTTTCCCGGAGTACACCGCGCTGTTTGGACATAACGAAATTGACCTGGTTGTCAATTCATCTTTTAGCCACAACCATGCACCAATAAGCAGGGATCTTTTAAAACACGGGTTCAATGTACTTTGCGAGAAACCTGCCGCAAAAGACGACCGGGAATTCCAGACTGTACTTGATACCGCGGCAGAGACCGACAATAAATTCTTCGTCTTCCAGCAATACCGTTTTGCTCCCGGGTTTATTAAGATACAGGAGATTATCGCGTCCGGAGTTTTGGGGCGTGTCGTTGCGATCAATATCGTCAATGACGGTTTTGAACGGCGATGGGACTGGCAAACTGTGCACGAAGATAACGCCGGCGTACTGCTTAACAAGGGGCCGCATTATCTTGACTGGGCCCTTGCCTTAATGCAGTTTCCGCAGAATATCGAAGTCTTTGCCTGTTTTGATCGGGCCAATTACGCGGGCAACGGAGAAGATTATGTAAAATTGATCCTCCGTTCTCCCGGCGCTCCGGCTGCCGATCTGCAGTTCTCGGCCTGCAATGCTTTTCCGTCCCAGACTTTTTTAATCCATGGAACCCAGGGTACATTGTACGGCAGCGAGACATCGTTAAAATGGAAATATTTTAAACCTTTAGAAGCGCCTCCGCTTAAACTGGAACCCGGAACCCTACGCAACGAAAAAGGCGAGCCAATATACTGCCGGGAAAAACTGGAGTTTTACGAGGATAGCTGGACAATGGACAGCGGTTCACTTGCTCCGCAGCAGTTCGAATTCAACGCCAAAGGCCTGACTTATTACAGGGCTCTCCATGCTAGCCTGACCGCGGGTGCGGAGTTTCCAATAAAAAATGAACAGGTTATGCTCCAAATGAAGGTATTTGGATCGGCCCATGCGCAGAATACAAGACTTTTTTGTTAAATCTTAAGTTTTTACCATATAATGAGTTTTTTTTTAATTTTATGAAAAAGCTCGTTTTTAACATTTTATTATATTTTCCTTGACAATTGAAACGTTTCAATTGTATAATTTCATTAAATTAATAAATTCCAGGAGGAAGATATGAATAAACGGATTTCGATAATATTGGTTATCGGTTTAATTGCGGCTTCTGTTGTATGGGGCAGCGGCGGCCAGGCTGCAGGTTCGGGAACCGGCGCTGCGGGCGGTTCCACTGCTTCCCAGGTGAATGTAACACCGACCATGACCCAGCTTGGTCTCCCGCTCAAGACTCCGATTACCGTTAAATATTGGGCTGTAATGAATGCCCAGGAATCCCAGGTAATGAAGAGTTTTGCAGAGAAATCCATGTGGCAAAACATGGAAAAAATTGCGAACATCAATATTGAGTTTGATCATCCGTCAGTCGCGGCAGCCGAAGCTTTTAACCTGCTGCTGGCGTCAGGAGACCTGCCGGATATCATACAGTATAATAACGGTTGGAAAAATGTTGCCGGCGGGCTTGACGGTCTTATCAATGACAAAGTGATTATGGATCTTACCCCGTATTTTAACAACAATATGCCCAACATGAGAAAACTTCTTAATGACAATCCAGCCAAACTGGACGCGTTAATGAAGACCGGTTCGGGCAAATACTGGGCTTTTACCAAATTCTACATTGATGAATCCTGCTGGGCCGGACCGATTATCCGCAAGGATTACATTGACAAAATGAATCTGAATATTCCTACTACGATTGACGAATGGTACAATGTATTAAAGACATTTAAAGCCAACGGCGTTCAGATTCCCCTTGGATTTGAAAAAGATCCTACATTCCCCACTTACGGTATTTTTATCGGCGCGTGGGATGTTATTAAAGATTTTTATGTTGGAACTGATAAAAAGATCCATTACGGCCCCATTGAAGACGGGTACAGGCAGTTCCTGGCCAACTTTAGCAAATGGTATTCAGAAGGCCTTATAGATCCAGAATTTGCCGCCATTGATGTTCCTACCTATAAATCAAAAGCGGTTAACGGAATTTACGGAGCGTTTACCGGTTCTTCTGCGGAGCATTTCGGCGCTTACAATGCGGAGATTTCCAAAAATACTCCAGGCGCAGGCCTTGTCGCGACTCCGTATCCTAAATTAACCGCAAATCAGACACTCCGTTTTAGGCAGCAGTCTGAATCGGTCCGTCCAGGTATGTGGACTGCGGTTTCTGCAAAAACCAAATATGCCGCGGAAATCTGCAAAATGTTTGATTATATGTATTCACCGGAAGGCTCGATCTTAATTTCCTACGGCAACGAGGGAGAATCCTACACACGCAACGCCCAGGGTAATCCTGTAGCAACTGCGCTGTTGACCAACAATCCAGCAGGCGCATTTGCGGCTCTCGCGACCAAGTACTGCGGAAGGAATTCTCCTTTCCTTACCGATCCCTACGAATGTTACTTCCTGGACTGGAGCAATGTAGAAACAGCCGCCCGCAAGGTATGGGACGGTTCCGGGAATTATGACGGTCTCCGTCCTTCGTACGAACTGCCCCCGGCCGATACCCAGGCAGTAAATAAAATTATGACCGATGTAAGAACATACGTAGACGAAATGTATCTTAAGTTTATGATGGGGCAGGAGCCGCTGTCATCGTGGGATGCTTACGTTGCGAATATCAAAAAAATGGGTATTGACGATGTACTCGCAAAACACAATGACGCTTATGCCAAATTTACAGGTATAATTAAATAAGCGGATATTGCAGGTATTAGTGTTTTATGATTAACTGATGGAGCTTAAATATGGGTGATAAAAAAATGAGAGCTGCTGTTGTGCGCGGTAATTGCGATGTTGCAATTATGCAGGTTGATGAACCGGAAATTTCGGCTCCGTCAGAAATAAAAATTAAGGTAATAAGCGGAGCGATCTGCAACACTACCGACAACAAGATATACGCAACTGATACTCCGGAGAAAGATTGGCCCAATTATAAATTCCCTTTTATAATTGGGCATGAATGTACCGGACGTATTACAGAATTGGGCGCTGATGTTAAAAATTTCAAAATCGGCGACAGGGTTGTTTACTGGACAACAAGGGGCAAGGCTTTTGCCGATTACCTTATACTTGATACAGTAAAGTCGGCGGTTCACGCAATCAATGACAGTGTCAGCAATGACGTTGCGGCGATGATGGAAATGGTAATCGGTTCGGCCAGGATGCTTTTTTCTGCGGAAGGGGTTCCTTCCATTAACAAAGACAGCAATGTCGTTATTTTTGGATTGGGCCCTGCTGGTTTGATTTATCACAGGACGGCAAAAATGATGGGAGCCGCCAAGGTTATCGGAGTCGGCAGAAGGGAATTCAGACTTAAAAAATCACTTGAAATGGGAGCGGACGCCGCCTTTAGTTCTGACGAAGCCGGTTATATAGAAAAAGTAATTTCATTCCTGGGCAAAAAACCGAATGTTATTATTGACGCGACCGGTGGAGATGTTGTTAAAGACATGATAGCGCTTGGCGCCAAAAACACCTTAATTATCAGGTACGGGGTTCCGCCGTTTGACTGGAAAACCCGGGAGCATGAACTGACGGACGCCGGCCTTCTTTTGCCGGGACCGCGGGGAGTGCCATCGGCCAGGATTGCCGCGCAAAAATGCGTCCAGTGGGCGGAGAGCGGGAAGTTTGGCCTGGAAAAAATTATTTCGCACAAGCTGCCGTTTGACCAGGTTGGGCGCGGACTGGACATGTGCAGACTTGAAAGGGACACTACGTCCAAAGTTATAATAAGCATTAATGAGTAAAACCAATATTCCGAATAAAACAATTTCAGCGCGGCCGCAGACGGACAGGGGACGTTTGGCATTAATCCGCAGGGATTTTAGAAAGAACCATCTTGTCTATCTGCTCGCGGTTCTTGGTATTGCTTACTATATTATTTTCCACTATATGCCGATGTACGGCGCAATCATCGCCTTTAAAACCTACAGGCCGTCCCTTGGAATAATGGGCAGCCCGTGGGTTGGTTTTGAAAATTTTATTTCGTTTTTTAAAAGCATTTATTTTTCCAGGCTGGTGCGCAACACTGTCGCTATCAGCGTATTGGAACTTATTTTCGCTTTCCCCGCGCCGATTATCCTGGCTCTCCTGCTCAACGAAATCCGCAGCAGGAGTTTCAAACGCATTGTCCAGACAATCACCTACATACCGCATTTTATTTCAATCATCGTTGTATGCGGCATGATAATGGATTTTTTTTCATACAACGGATTAATCAACAATATTATCACCGCGTTTGGCGGTAAGCCTACAATATTTCTGCTGGATCCAAAATACTTCAGACCGATATACGTAGGCTCAGGAATTTGGCAGTCGGTAGGGTGGGGTACAATAATTTATCTTGCCGCTCTTTCCAATATCGATCTTGAACTATATGACGCCGCCATGGTGGACGGAGCCGGGCGGCTGCGGCAGGCGTGGCATGTAACGCTGCCCGGTATTATTCCGACCATAATGATCCTGCTTATACTTAGGATCGGCAGTCTGATGAGCGTCGGGTACGAAAAAATACTGCTGCTGTATAACGCCAATACATATGAAACAGCGGATGTAATTTCAACTTACGTATACAGAAGGGGATTGCTTAACGGCGATTACAGTTTTGCGTCTGCGGTTGGACTATTTAATTCTGTAATCAATTTTGCGCTGCTTATCTCGTCCAATAAACTAAGCAACAAACTGACGGAATCCAGTTTATGGTAACCGGGGAGGAACTGCGCAAATGAGCATTAAACGGTTAACGCTGGGAGAAAGAATTTTTAACTTCTGTAATTACCTCTTTATGATTCTGCTTGTTATAGTAACGCTTTATCCCATGCTGTATGTGGTATTTGCATCGTTCAGTGATCCCAACCGGCTTGCTGCCCACCGGGGTCTGTTATTGGGACCGCTTGGATTTACATTCGGCGGATACAAACTCGTATTCGCCAATCCCAATATTCCCATGGGATATGTGAACACAATTTTTTATGTAATTATCGGCACATTGATCAGCATGATCCTGACTACAATCTTTGCGTTTGTCCTTTCGCGCAGAAACCTTTACTGGAAGACTCCGATGATGGTTATGGTTGTAATTACAATGTACTTCAGCGGAGGGCTTATCCCGATGTATCTTGTTGTAAGGATGCTGGGGATGCTTAACACGCGCTGGGCTTTATTGCTGCCCGGCGCCATATCAACCTGGAACCTGATAGTAATGCGGACATCGTTTATGGGAATACCGGCAAGTCTTGAAGAAAGCGCATACATAGACGGAGCCAATGATCTGACCATTTTAACCCGTATTGTGATACCGCTTTCTGTGCCCGTAATGGCAGTTATGGTGCTGTTCTATTCGGTAGGAAGCTGGAACTCGTGGTTTCCGGCCAGCATTTACCTCAAGAACCGGCTGCTTTTTCCCCTGCAGTTAATTATCAGGGAAATACTAATAATCAACAACACAAACGATATGCTTATAGAAGTTGACAATGTGGACAGGGGAAATTTCCAGGAACTTGTAAAATACGCGGTAATCGTTATTTCGACCATACCCATACTGATGGTATATCCTTTTTTACAGAAATATTTTGTCAAAGGGATTATGATCGGGGCTCTCAAGGGGTAATTGGACAGGCTGCCGCCTGAGCCTGTATCTATTTACGCTGAGTTAAAATATTTGGTTGACATTTGAAACGCTTCAATTATATCATCTACCTTAGGGGTAATGCATGCCAAAACCGTTTAAAAAATATGATAAACTCGGCGTAAAGATTTACAAAAACATTGACCTTTATATTTTCCTTGTTCCTACTGTCTTATATTTTATTGTTTTCCATTATGTGCCCATGGCCGGTATCCAGCTCGCCTTCAAAAAATACAATGCCGTGCTTGGAATCTGGCGCAGTCCCTGGATAGGCTTCAAGCAATTTATCGACTTCTTCAATTACTACCAGTTCTGGCAGATCATCTGGAATACCGTAAGCCTTAGTTTTTACCAGCTTTTTGCCAATACCATAATTCCGTTTATTCTGGCGTTGCTTATCAACCAGATGCCATCCAAACGGTTTCAAAAAGCGGTCCAGACGATCACCTACGCCCCGCACTTTATTTCCGTTATTGTACTTGTGGGTATTCTCTACGTATTTATGTCTCCCAGTACAGGCCTTATAAATTTCATCATAAAGTTTTTTGGAGGCAGCCCTTATTTCTTTTTTGGTGAGAGCGGGGCGTTCTCCCATGTTTATGTTTGGTCAGGTGTCTGGCAGAACTCCGGCTATGGCACCATAATTTATCTCGCGGCCCTTTCCAACATAAGCCCGGATCTGCACGAAGCGGCGATGGTTGACGGGGCCAGCAAAATTCAGCGCATCCGCCACATTGACATACCGGGCATTCTGCCCACTGCGATTATTATTTTGATTCTGAATACCGGCCGCATCATGAACATCGGTTTTCAGAAAGCCTTCTTAATGCAGACCAGTCTTAACATAAGCGCGTCCGAGATCATACCAACCTATGTATACAAGGCCGGTTTACAGCAGTACCGGTTTGAATACGCGACAGCGGTGGGTCTGTTCAATTCAGTGGTCAACCTGTTATTGATAGTAACTGTTAACCGGATAGCCAAATCCCTCGATCAAAGCAGTCTGTGGTAGGAGGGCGGTAAATGAACAATCGTAATATTAGCGGCCGTTCGTCCAAAAGGGTCAGAGTGTCAGGCGGGGATCTGGTATTTGATATAATCAACAACGCCATCATGGTTGTGCTGATCCTGATAATCGCGTATCCGCTGTATTTTATTATTATCGCTTCCTTTAGCGACCCGATCGAGGTTATGGCAGGCAAGGTTTGGTTATGGCCCATGACCATAACGTTTGAAGGCTACCAGCGCATTATGAGGGACAGCAGTATCTGGCTTGGTTACCGCAACAGTATTTTTTATACGGTTACAGGTACTTCGCTTAGTGTCGTCTGTACGCTGCTTGGCGCCTATTCCCTGTCTCGCAAGGATTTAATCGGGCGCGGTATTTTGATGAAGCTGATTATTTTTACCATGATATTTTCCGGAGGCCTGATTCCCAGGTACCTGACTGTGAGGAATCTTGGAATGGTAAATACCATATGGGCGATGATCATACCGTCAGCGATAGGCGCCTATAACCTGACCATAGCTAGATCGTTTTTTGAAAGTACGATCCCTGAGGAACTGCTGGATGCATCGCGCATTGACGGCTGCAGCAACAGAAAATTCTTTGTCTCAATTGTAATACCAATATCATCGGCAATAATCGCCGTTTTGATTTTGTTCTACGGCGTAGGCAACTGGAATGAATTTTTTGATGCGATGATCTTCCTGGACAATAAAAAACTGTACCCGCTGCAGTTAATACTGCGCAGCATCCTTATCCAGAGCCAGGCCCAAACCAACATGATCGACGACATTGAATCTGTTGAGGCGGCCATCAGGACAGCGGAACAAATCAAGTACGGTGTAATAATTGTGGCAAGCCTGCCTGTACTTATACTGTACCCGGCGCTGCAAAAGTATTTTGTCAAAGGCGTAATGATTGGTTCGATAAAAGGATAAGGTAAAAAGTTAAAAGTAAAAATATTGAGATATATTTGCCTGGATTTCAAAATTTTTTAAGGAGTATTTTATGAAAAAATTTCTGGTATTATTTTCGGTTTTTACGCTGACTGTCTGTCTGACAGTTCCGCAAATTTTTGCATCCGGCGGGCAGAGCGGCGCGGCAGCCGGCGGTTCAGCAGCCGGCGGTAAAGTTGCGAACATGAACCTGACCGGTTACCCCATAGCCGTCCAGACCGCGAACTTGTCGGTAGCGGTGACAAAAAGGCCGCAGCATAACCGTTCGGTAGCGGACTTCGCCTACTTTATTGCACTTGAAAAACAGACCAATGTTAAAATCAACTGGATAGAATGGGAGACCGGGGACGCAAATGACAAGAGGCGTCTGGCGTTTGCCACCAACCAGCTTCCGGATGTGTTCCTGCCGCTTTCGGCCGGCAACGATACGAATTATTATGGGAGCCAGGGCCAGCTTTTACCGCTTAACGATCTTATTAAAAATTACGCACCGGATATGCTTAAGGTTCTTAATCAATACCCGGATTCCTACGGAATGATGGCCAACCCCGATAACGGTAATTGGTACGCGATGGTACAGATACGCGATCCCATGTACATTATCTTCAGTGATCCTGATTTATATATTAATAAAAAATGGTGCGACAATCTGGGCCTCAAGGTTCCGGAAACCATTACGGATTATTATAATGTGCTCAAGGAATTCAAAGCCAGGGATGCCAATGGAAACGGCAACCCAAATGACGAGATTCCGTTTTCTTTTACGTATCAGGAAGGCGCTCCCCAGTATTCATATACCGGACTTTACATTTTATTTTTCCCGTTTGGTGTCGCCGAGAACAATAACCACTTAATGGTTGTAAACGGGAAACTTCAGCATACATTTACCATGCCGCAGTTCAGGGACGGAGTGCGCATGCTGGCCCAGATGTACAAGGACGGACTTATTGATCCGGAAAGCTTTACAATGAACCGGCAGCAGCTTTTTGCCGCCTGCAAAGCCAAGGAAATCGGATCGAGCATAGGTTACGCAATTACAAACAACTTTGGCCCGGAAAAAACTCCCGACTATACAACGCTTTATCTTAAAGGCCCCGACGGGCAGAATCCAGTGGCACACATGAACGCGGGAGCCGGCGGCCCCGGCAGCGGTCCGGCAATTTCTTCCGCGTGCAAAATTCCGGAGATTGCGATCCGCTGGATAAATGAATTTTACAAACCGCAGCTTGCCGCTGAACAAATGTACGGTAATCTGGGTATGTACCTTATTCCGTCCAAAAACCCGCCCCTGCTTTATGATTTCGCGCCTGTTCCGGCAGGGATGAACCTTGACGAATACCGCTTCTCAACATGCGACGCATTGGGCGCCGAGTTTTACAAAGGTTTGAATATGTTCCCGCTGACCGATAATGATGCCTTAAAAAAACAAAGCGATGACGCCAAAGCCGCTTATTTTACCAAAGAGCCCCTGCCTAACTTTGTTTACAACCAGAGCGAACTTGACGAAATTCAGGCCATGCAGACCGAGCTCAATACCTTCTGCATGAACACCCTTGCCCAGTGGATAGTAAAGGGAACAGTTGACCAGGAATGGGATCAGGTGCAGCAGCAGCTTGTAAGGATGAAGCTGCCCCGCTACATGGAAATCAACCAAAAGGTTTACGAAAGAATGATAGCTGCAAAGTAAAATAAATGCCGGGGTGCGCCCCGGCGCGGTTTTTGTTTTTATTTTTTTCGAATTGTGATTTATACTGTATAAAACTGTGAGAATTACTTTTTTATATTTTTTACGGAACCCCTGTCGATTATATATGGATCGATTATCAATTTTTTTAAATATGTTCGTTTATTTTCAATATGTTCAATTATCATATCTATTGCATTTTTTCCAATTTCACCGAAATTGTTGGCAACCGTGGAAATTGTCGGCGGTACAATTGCAGAATAGGTATTACCAAAACCTATTATAGAAATATCATCAGGAATTTTCATATCTTTTTCATAAAAAAATTGCATTGCTCCGACTGCCAATATATCGCTGCTGCAAAAAAAAGCTGTTGGTCTTTCTGAATTTTTAAAGATATCCTTTGCGGCATTATAGCCGTCTTCTATTGTATATCCCTTAACCTGTCTGATGCAATTATGCGGTATTTTTCCAAAAGTTTTTTGCATAGCCTGGATGTAACCTTCATATCTATCACATTCAACATCGTGTATAGGTTCACGGCCGATAAATACTATTTTTTTATGTCCATTTTCAATTAGCATGTTTGTTGCATCAAATGATCCCTTAAAAGCATTTAATAGAATTTTATCTGTTTCATCAATTTTTTCGGCACGTTCTATTATTACCAAAGGTATTTTGTATTTTTCCAGGATTTTTAGATCTATTTTTGAAGGTAATGATGTTATTATTATTCCGCTGACCATGTGTCCCATCAGATCTTTTACCATTAGATTTATATTTATATTGGAACCATAAGTAAATTTGGTTAAAACACTATATTCAAGTCTATTTGCATATTCTTCCACATTACACGCGATTAATGAAAAAAATGGATTTTCATTTGATACAGGTAATATGTGACCTATCATCCTGGATTTTTTATTTTTTAATCCCTGGGCTAATTTATTGGGCATATAATTCAGTTCTGCGATCGCATTTTCAATTTTTGCACGATTTTCGGCTGTTACATAAGCACTGTTATTAATAACCCTTACAACTGTGGACTTTGATAAATTTGTTTTTTCAGCTATGTCTTTAATAGTAGTCATATTTATAGTTACGGCATCTTTCTTTATGATAACGATATCATAAAAAGATATTAATAATATCATCGGTTATTGTCAATTGGAGATAAAATTATAAATTTATTAAAAAAGTATTTCATTAATTGGAGATTTTGGATAATTTATCTATTTATTTCTTATTTTTATTAGAATTTTTTAATAAATTTTTAAAAAAAAAGATTGACAGGTAACTTTTATGAGATATAATATAATAATAATTATGGTATCGTTACCAAAATTATGACCTTTTTTATAAAATTTTTGAGGTGCGTATGAATGAATATTCAAAATTTTTGGCACATAAGAAACCTATCCGTATAGGCCTTGTTGGCGGCGGTTTTATGGGAAAGGTCCATTCAAACGCGTATCATTCCATTCGCTGTATTTATGACCCGGAAGCTTATACACCAGAGCTGGTAATGCTGGGTGCTTCTACAGCACAAGAAGCCTCCGCAGCTGCTGCACGTTACGGGTTTTCACGCAGCTGTGAAGGTTACAGGGAAATTGTTGAAAGCAATGATATAGATGTAGTTGATATTTGTATTTCCGATACGCTTCACAAAGAAGTAGCGCTGGAAGCTTTAAAAAATGGCAAGCATGTACTGTGTGAAAAACCTCTGGCTCTCAAAAGCAGCGACGCTTTTGAAATGCTTGAAGCTGCAAAAAAGGCTGGTGTTAAGGCCATGTGCGGCTTTAATTACCGCTTCTGCAGTGCTGTTACATTGGCAAGGAATTTAATTAAAAGCGGTAAAATGGGCAGGGTATATCATTTTAACGGATCATATTTACAGGATGATGCGTATGAGGAAGATACGAAATTAGAAAATTTGCCGTTTGCTTATGGTTCTAAAGGATCAGGAGCAGCTCTGGGGATTGGGTGTCATATTATTGATATGGCCCGGTACCTGGTAGGCGAAATTATTGATGTAAGCGGTATTATGCGTACTTATAATGAATTCAGAGATTCCCGGGAAGGCAAGGTACGGATAGATAAGGATGAAGATATGCTGGCTATGGTCAATTTTGACAATGGCGCTACCGGCCTGCTGCGAGCTTCAAAAATCGCTGCCGGCAGAAAAAATAAACTTACCTGGGAAATTTCCTGTTCCAGAGGAAGTATTGCATTTGATCTCGAAAATCTAAATTATCTTGATGTGTTTTATAAAGAAAGCCCCTTACAGGAACTCAGCGGTTTTACAAGGATCAATGTGACACAGGCTGACAAGAACCATCCTTTTATGGATGTCTGGTGGCCTAGAGGGCACATTGTTGGATGGGAAAATGCTCATATCAATGAAATTGCTTATTTTCTCAACTGTATTGCACATAACGATGATCTTGAACCGCAGGGTGCAGGCTTTGAAGATGGATATAAATCTATACTTATCATTGATAGCATCAAAAAGGCTGCGGCCGAAAAGAAAGTTGTGCAATTATAATTATGGAAAAGAAAAAACGGCCGAATATACTTTGGATTACTACAGATCATTTACAGGGAGTATTCCTGTATCCGGATAGCGAGTGTATTTTACCAAATTTAAAAAAACTCATTTCTGAAGGTATGCATTTTCCCAGGACATATACGCCAATGCCGGTATGCTGTCCGGTACGCGCCATGTGGGTTACAGGCTCGTATCCCTGGCTTAATGGTATGTTTACGCAGAACCATTCAGATCCGTCAATTACGAGAGACATGTATCCTAATGTAGAAAGCTATGCCAAAAATTTATGTGAAGCTGGATATAAGGTCGGCTTTAACGGCAAATGGCATGCTTCCAGACTGCGTTCACCGCTGGATTTTGGCTATGAAGAAATGGGCCATTTTAACGCTGTGAACCAGGATTATCTAAAACCACAAGATTACACGCATATCCGTCCCCAGCCAAAATCTAAAAATACCCTAAGGCTGACTCCTGTAAAAAATTTTAAATGGCCGGGAAGCGATCCCTTTATGTGTTGGGGATATTATGAAGGTGATATGGATGATTTACCCACCCACAGGCTGGCGGCAAGTGTAATTGAAATGATTAAAGCATATTCAAAGGATGATAAACCCTGGCACATTACTGCTCATTTTCCGGAACCCCACGATCCATACACGCCGCATAAACATTACCTTGATTTGTATAAGGACGTTCATATTAATTTACCCAAAAGTTACTATGATTCCTTTGAAGGAAAACCAGGAATGCACCGGCGGGAATCGGGTATTTGGGGCGACATTACTCCTGAAGATGTAATTGAGAGCCGGCGGTATTATTACGCGTTCTGTACGCAGATTGATGACCAGATAGGCCGTATCCTGACTACTTTAAAAGAAACCGGACTGGAAGATGATACCATAATAATGTTTACAGCTGATCACGGTGACATGCTGGGCGCACACAGAATGTGGAGCAAGAGCTGGATGCCTTACGAGGAGGTATGGAAAGTTCCCGGGGTGGTAAAATATCCCGGTGTTGTTCCTGCTGGTGTTGTCTGCGATAAGCTTATTATGACACATTATATGCCGTATACGTTTCTGGACTATGCGGGCGCTGCACCCCTTAAAAGCAATCATGGACATTCCTTAAGGCCGTTGTTTGAAAATCCCTGTGACGATTCCTGGGAAAACATAGCTTTTTGTGCGGGTTATGGATGCGAATTTTTCGTTACTCAGCGTATGGTAATTAATGGCCGTTTTAAGTATATGTTTAACGGTTTTGACTTTGACGAAATGTATGATCTCGAAAACGATCCCGATGAAATGAAAAATATAATTGATGATCCTGTTTTTAAAGAAGAACGGAGTATACTTCGCGGAAAAATATACGAAATGATGGCTCGCTATAAAGATCCATACGGTGATGTTTCTCCATATGGTGACGTTCACGGCAATAGACCAAACCGGTATGGCGCTCCGCGGTATCTTCCCAGGCAATGAGAAAAAATAAATGCCATATATGAAGTCATTGTTGGCGGCATTGCAATTTTTTGGAGACATATGATGATGAATAAGTACCTGGCTTCACAAAAAGATACCAAACTTGGCGTTAAGATTACACGTAATATTGACCTTTATATTTTTCTGATTCCGGCTATTTTATACTTTGTTATATTCCACTATGTTCCAATGGCAGGCATACAGCTCGCTTTTAAAAAATACAATGCGGTTTTGGGTATTTGGCGCAGTCCTTTCATTGGGTTTAAAAATTTTATTGATTTCTTTAATTATTATCAGTTCTGGCAGATTATCGGAAACACACTCTATATAAGTTTATACCAGCTTATCACGCACACGATAATTCCGTTTGTGCTTGCCCTACTTATCAATCAGATTCCCGCAAAGCGGTTTCAGAAAGTAGTCCAGACCATAACTTACGCGCCGCACTTTATTTCAGTTATAGTACTGGTTGGTGTTTTATACGTCTTTCTGTCACCGAGTACCGGTATTGTAAACTTTATTATACGCAACATAGGAGGCAAACCTTATTTTTTCTTCGGTGAAAGCACGGCTTTTGCCCATATCTATGTATGGTCAGGGGTTTGGCAGAATACCGGTTATGGCACCATCATTTATCTCGCTGCTCTCGCCAATATCAGCCCCGATTTACACGAGGCCGCCATGGTGGACGGCGCGAGCAAACTTCAGCGTATATTCCACATTGATATACCCGGTATTCTGCCCACCGCCATTATCCTGCTTATCCTTAACGCGGGACGTATCATGAATATCGGTTTTCAGAAAGCTTTCCTGATGCAGACCAGTCTTAATATCAGTGCGTCGGAAATTATCCCTACATATGTTTACAAGGCGGGGCTTTTACAGTACCGCTTCGAGTACGCCACCGCGGTCGGACTTTTTAATTCGGTAGTCAACCTGATACTTATTGTTTTGGTAAACCGGATAGCCAGGGCGCTTGATCAAAGCAGCCTGTGGTAGGGGGTAAATAGATTGAGTAACGCTGATAATAACGTTCGGCTTATGAGAAAAACAGTCAAAAAATTACCCACCGATTTGATTTTCGATATTATTAACTATGCCATAATGGTGATCATAATCCTGCTTGTGGCTTATCCGCTTTATTTTATTATAATTGCATCCTTCAGCGATCCTATTGATGTAATGGCCGGCAAGGTGTGGCTGTGGCCCTTACATATCACCTTTGAAGGGTATCAGCGCATAATGAAGGATAACAGTATATGGCTGGGTTACAGAAATAGTATTTTTTACACAGTTACCGGAACCACATTAAGCGTTATTACGACACTGCTCGCAGCCTACTCGCTTTCCCGCAAGGATCTTGCGGGACGCGGCATTTTGATGAAGCTGGTTATTTTTACCATGATATTTTCGGGGGGACTTATTCCCAGGTATATGACCGTACGGAGTCTGGGGATGGTCAATACTATCTGGGCGATGATCTTTCCGGCGGCAATTGCCGCCTATAACCTGACCATAGCCAGGTCATTTTTCGAGAGTACCATACCGGATGAACTTTTGGACGCAGCGCGGATTGATGGCTGCGCTAACTGGAAATTTTTCTTTTTAATCGTTGTGCCGATTTCCTCGGCCATTATCGCGGTAATGATACTGTTCTACGGTGTAAGCAACTGGAATGAATTTTTCGACGCTATGATTTTCCTGGATGATAAAAAACTTTTCCCCCTGCAGCTCATCCTGCGCAGTATTCTTATACAGAGTCAGGCTCAAATGGATATGATCGGCGATATTGATTCCGTCGAAGCGGCAATCAGGACGGCCGAACAGATAAAGTACGGTGTAATTATCGTGGCCAGCCTGCCGGTGCTGGTGCTGTACCCGGCCCTGCAAAAATATTTTGTCAAGGGTGTTATGATCGGCTCGATTAAAGGTTGAAATTGGATTAATTCATGGACCAGACTGGTTTTGGAATTAACCATTAAATTTTTATTACTCTAAGGAGAGCACGTAAATGAAGAAAAAAATCGTTTTGGGATCAGCATTTTTGCTGGTCTTCTGTCTCGCGGCGCCGTTATTTGGCGGCGGTGCACAGAGCAGTAGCGGAGCGTCCTCGGGGAGCGGCGCCAGTGCGGGCGGACAAGTCGCGAATATGAACCTTACCGGTTATCCTATCGCGATACAACCTGTGAATCTTTCGGTACAAGTGGTAAAACGGCCCCAGCACAACCGTTCGGTGGCCGAATACGCATACTTCATCGATCTTGAGAAAAAGACCAATGTGAAGATCAACTGGGTTGAATGGAACGCCAGTGATGCCAATGACAAGAGGCAGCTTGCCTTTGCTACAAACCAGTTGCCCGATGTATTTCTGGCGGCTATAGGCAATATGGCTAATTACTACGGTAACCAGGGGCAGCTCATGCCGCTCAATGATCTGATCAAAAATTACGCGCCGGATATTCAGGCAGCGATGCAAACCTATCCTGATTCCTATGGCATGATGACCAATCCGGATAGCGGCAAGTGGTATGCTCTGGCGAACATGCAGGACCCCATGTATGTTTATTTAAGCCCCCCCGATCTGTACATCAACAAGCAGTGGTGTGACAACCTCGGGCTAAAAGTACCCGTAACTGTAACCGATTTTTACAATGTATTAAAAGAATTCAAGGCAAAAGACGCGAACGGCAATGGTAATCCAAATGATGAAATTCCCTTTGCCTTTAGTTATGAGGAAGGAGCTCCGGCATATTCTTTTACCGGCCTGTATATCATGTTTTTCCCGTTTGGCGTCTCCGAGAGCAACGATCATTTGATGGTCGTAAACGGTAAACTGGTACACACCTTCACCATGCCCGCCTTCAGAGACGGCGTAAGGTACCTTGCCAATTTATACAAGGATGGACTGATAGACCCGGAGAGTTTTACGTATAACCGCCAGCAGCTTTTTGCCGCGTGCCAGGCAAAGGAAATCGGCGCCAGTATAGGTTTTTCCATTTCAAACAATTACGGACCAAAAAAGGAACCTGAGTATACAACATTGTTCTTAAAAGGTCCCAATGGAGAGAATCCTCTTGTGCACAAAAATTCGGTTGTGGGCGGCCCGGGCAGCGGACCGTCCATGTCGGCAACCTGCAAAATACCCGAAATCGCAATCCGCTGGATCAACGAATTCTACAAACCTGAACTGACCGCCCAGCAGATGTACGGCGAATTGGGAAAATACCTGATTCCGCCCGCTCCTGGTTCGCCGTATATGTATGATTTCGCGCCGGTACCTCCCGGAGTTAATCCGGATGAATTCAGATATTCCATTTCCAACGGATTAGGCGCTGAATTTTACCGGCCAAAAAATTTGGTCCCCGTACCGGCGATGGACCTCGACAAGAAAAACAACGATATAATCAAAGATTCCTGGTTTGAAAAGAATCCCATACCGAATTTTGTTTTTACCGATGCCGAAATGAACGAGCTCCAGCCCATGGGGACGGCAATCAACACATTTATTATGAATACTCTTGCGCAATGGATCGTTAAAGGTACCGTAGACGCCGAGTGGGATCAATTCCAGCAGCAGTTCATCAAGATGGGATTGCCGCGTTATTTGGAGATTTACCAGACGGCATACGACAGAATGATGGCAGCGCGGTAAAAAGGTCATTAAAGATGATGTCCGGACAAGTTTTTAAACTTTTCGGGCATCGTCAGTTTTAGTACATAAAATAATTAAGAGGAGTTTTATATGGCATTTCCACAAACTACAATTGCCGGTGTCTCGCTATCCAGGATGATCATCGGTACCAATTGGGTCGCGGGTTTCAGTCACACAAGCACGGCGGCTGATTCCGTTATCAAACAGAAATACAGCGACGTTGATTCCTATACACCGTTAATCGGAGCTTTTGTAAAACATGGCGTCAATGCCATTATGGGCGGCTTCTGCATGAAGCCGGAATCTGCCGCGAAAGTTCTAAAGGCGGAAGAAAAACTGGGAACGAAACTGGTAATAATAGATACTCCGGCTCTTAATGTAGATGATACCAAAGAAGCCAGAGAGGAGTGTCAAAAGTTCCTGAAGCGCAGCGCTGAAATCGGAACGACGTTTTGCCTTCTTCACCATTCGAGCTGTGAGAAATTAATGAACAAGCAAAAAAAAACCATGGACAGGCTTCCGGATTATCTGGATATGATTCGTCAGGCAGGATTAATCCCCGGACTGAGCGCGCATATGCCCGAGGTATTACAATTCAGCGATCTTAACGAATATGATGTACAGACTTATATCCAGCTATTCAATTGTATGGGTTTTTTAATGCAGATTGAAATTGAATCGGTAATCAAGATAATCCATAAAGCAAAAAAACCCGTCATGACAATAAAGCCTATGGCAGCAGGCCGTGTATCACCGTATGTGGGGCTCACGTTTAACTGGAATGTACTCCGTCCCATCGATATGGTTACGGTAGGATGTTTTAGTCCCGAGGAAGCTGAAGAAGATATTGAAATTTCTCTTGCGGCCATAGAACACCGGCTGCCGAATATTGGGGCCCGCAGCAGCCTTGCGCCAACGAGTATCATTTCCTGATTTTTATTTTAGGTGAGAACAGAACGAAGAAAGAAATTATTTTTTTGCATCTATAACAGTGGTTCCCTGTTTCGCGTCGCTGGTATTTGTCGGCGTCGCACAAGGGAGCGGAGTACGTGTATTTTTTTAATTTGCAAAAATATTTCGTCAAGGGTGTTATGATCGGTTCAATAAAGAGATAATTTTAACAAATTTCTTCCTTACTCTGTGCTGCTCCGTGTACTCAGTGCGCTCCGTGAGAGACTCTTCCGGACTTTTCGTGTCTGTTAGTGCGGTTCGTTGTAAAATTATTTTATATCATTGTTAAAATTATCTTCCTGCGGATCTTCGGTGTCTTTTAAATACTTGCGCAGCAGGCCCCGGTATTCTTTTATCTGGGCCGCGTAAGTATGTTCGTTTATAAGATTATTGAGCGCGTCGGGATCTTT
>WQZG01000046.1 GCA_009780855.1 Treponema sp. | reverse complement strand
TGCCGCTTTCCATAAGGGGCAGCATTGCGCTCTGTCTCCGCGGTACATTTACCGGCTGTTTAAATGTAAACTCAAACTGGTCTCCCGCGGCGTTTCCTGCGGCTGTCTGGACTGTACCGCCGGCCAGGGTAATGACGCTTCTGTCCTGGTAAGCGCTGCTGCGGTTCTGCAAAGACATCGAATCGGAACTCATTCCATATGACGGTGAAGCTGCCGGAACAGGGGCTGACATTTTTTCATCGGCGGCCATGCCATAACCGGAATCATAGGAACGGCTTTCGGCGACGCCGGCAATTGCCAGCGGTATAGTCGGCCTTACCGTGTGATACGGATCATAAAGATTCTGAATAAAGGAAACCGGTCTCCCTGTTACCAGCGATAACTCAATGTTATTCCAGTCGCTGTCGCTGTCATTGTCAACAATTGCCCAGCCCTGCAGCAGGGGCGATGAACTACTTAGATCCAGGCGGTAAGATATTTTCCAGACCGGCGCAGGAATTACGTAACTTATTGAGACATCGCGGCTGCCTTCTCCCGGCAGGGTGATAGTCAGGTTTCTGGTATCGCTGTTCCCGGACTGTAAAAGCAGATCGAGAGCCCGCCGAAGATCGCTGTTGATTTTTTCGTCGGCAAATAAAAACCCGCTGTAATCTTCCAGCTTAACCGATTGCAGGCCTGCCGCGGTAAACAGGGTAAGATAAGGTTCACTGCCGGACGCCGGATAACCATATGGGCCAATCGGCGCAGAACGGTACTCAACTCCGACGATTCTCCCTTCAACAGACCTTGTTCCCGGAGCGCCGGAAATTGTGACTTCCGCGCCTTTAAGGCTGTTAAGGATTTCTGCCATGCCCGGGTTGCCCGATAAATCAATTGCCAGGCTTTTAAGCGTTTGATCAAGCGTGTCCGAGGCCGCGTAGTTTACCGAAGGCAAAGCGGAGGCCGGATCATTGACAGTCAGCGATTTTAAAACATCATTTACCGTATTATAACTAAAGGGCAGGGTAATCTCAAAAGGAGAATCCGCTGTACCTGTAATATTCCCGGAATGCTGAAAAAACCCTACGCCCGATGAAAACAGTGCAAGACGCTTAAGCGGCAGACCGGTATTATTTTGTGCAGAATTGTCCTGAGCGGCGTTTGCCGCCGGTGTTACCGCCGGGGCAGCAGCAAATGACGGCTGGCCAAAAGCCGTCATTGCTGTCAAAAACAAAACCGGAGCAAAAAATAAAAATTCAGCCTTTTTATTATACATTTTAAGATTTCCCTTTAAAAATCAGCTTCTTAAATTACCTTATTGTGCTCCAGGGCAATTGTTTTCGACGGGATATCGCAGACTTCAGGAGGGCCAAAATACTGAATGGAACCCGGATACAGGAAACATGTCTTAACCGCCCATATATCCCTTTTTAAATCAAAAGTTTTAAAGGGCCTGCCTTCCAAATCAACCAGGGCTTTTTTAATTACCGGTTTTTTTAGACCATGGCGCTGTTCCATATTCATCATCATAGTCAGCGGCACTCCGCCGGCAATCCATTCAGAAGCGGGAGCGGTCAGGTTTTTAATGCTGGACAGGTAGCCTGTCAGGCCGGAAGCGATCAGCAAAAAAGCGTTGAACCCCAGCGAGTAGCAATAGTCCGCGTCAAAATTCGACGGGAAAGCGCAGCGGCCCTCGTATCCAAAGAAGTGCCCCAGCGAACTGAATTTGCCTTTGTAAACACCTTCATCCTTGAGCTTGTTTAGCCGTTTTTCCACCAGCTGCATAAGCAGTTTTTCGGTTTCTATAAGGGATACCTGGACATTGCCGTGGGGATCGCGGTCGGCCAGCAGCCCCCTGGCGAACTCCGGCGGCAGAGTCAGCAGCACGTTATATGATTCGTGCGAAATCACGCGGGAAAGCCAGTACTGCTGATCAATATACGAACTTAGGTTTGAAAATTCTTCTGTGTGTTTTGCGACAACGTCATTGATTTCCTGGATTAGTTTTTTTATCTCCGGAATAAATTCAACCAGTCCCTCCGGAATCAGAATGACTCCGAAGTTGTCCTTGTTTTCCGCGCGTTTACATATGGAAACGCAGATCGATTCCACGATCTGGCTTAAGGACATTTGCTTTTTTTCTACTTCCTCGGAAATCAGGCAGACATTGGGCTGGGTCTGCAGGGCACATTCCAGGGCAATATGGCTGGCGGCCCTTCCCATCAGTTTGATAAAGTGCCAGTATTTTTTGGCGCTGTTTGCGTCCCGCGCGATATTCCCGATAAGTTCGCTGTAGGTCTTGCAGGCCGTGTCAAAACCAAATGACGTTTCGATATGTTCATTTTTTAAGTCACCGTCTATTGTTTTGGGGCAGCCGATTACCTGGACCTTTGATCCCTTTTCCATAAAATATTCCGCAAGAAGGGCCGCGTTGGTATTCGAATCATCGCCCCCGATAATTACCACAGCGTCAAGGCCGAGTTTTTTTGTTGTTTCAAGGGAAGCTTCGAACTGCTCCGGTGTTTCGATTTTGGTTCTCCCGGAACCGATTATGTCAAAGCCGCCGGTATTTCTGTACGCGTCGATAATTTCGCCTGTAAACAATACGGTTTTGTTATCAATAAGGCCGCTGGGCCCGCCCAAAAATCCGTAAAGTTTCGATCCGGGGTTTCCCTTTTTTAATCCGTCGTAAAGTCCGGCGATTACATTGTGGCCGCCCGGCGCCTGCCCGCCTGACAATATGACTCCGACCTTGTACTCGCCTGAATGGCTGCCGTTCCCTTTGGAAAAAACAGCAAGCGGCTTGCCGTAAGTATGTTTAAATACTTCCTTTAGGGCTTTATGGTCCGAAATGGATTCCGTAGGTTTACCGATTTCAATTTTTATGGCGTTGATGTCTCCGGCTATGCCTGCCGGTAATTTGGGCTTATATTCATAGCGGGTTTTTTGCAGAACGGAAATATCCATTAAATGTGCTCCTTCCTTTTACTGGTAATTAATTAGTGTTTGTCTACAAAGTCGGTTACTTTGCAGACAAACTTTGTATTTTCTCGCCTTAAGGCTACGAAAATACGGTATTCAAGGTAGTCTGTCCATAATGTGTCCACATTATGGACAGACATTAATTAACAGCATATTATGAAATAATGGTTCCCGTAAAGTGTCCGCCGGACAAAATATTCCGCAGATTGTCCAAATCTTTCCCGGCTGCGCAGATTACTTTTAGTCCTATTTTCCAGGCATGGCGGCTGGCTACCGGATCGAACGGAGCATTTTTCCCCGGAACCCATTCGTCTCCCACCAGTTTGCAAAAATCATGCCAGGTAATTGTGTCTATGGGAACAGCGTCCGGATTTTTTTTTGGATCGTCGGTATAGACCTTGGCTATATTCGACAGGTTTATTACACAATCCGCATTAAAACGTTCAGCCAGAAGCACGGCATCGTAATCGGTTGAAAAACCTGGTTTCCAGCCCGAGGCGACCAGGACTCTTCCGATCAACGGTTCAACCCTGGTGGGATCGGTGACAACTTCCTGGGCGCACCATTCTCCCATTGCCGCTTTTACAAGCCGCGCGTTAAGCCTGGTAGCCATTATTCCGATCCAGTCCGCCTGCTCGTCGCTTGATTGTGCGGATGTCATGGCGCAGATATTCCTGTAGGCCTTTTGCCAGTCTCGGGCCGGACTTCCGCCGCCAATGATCAGGATAAACCTTTGTTTTTCATCTTTTTGCAGGAATTCTTTTATCAATAAAACAAAATTTTTTAAAAAATCTTCGTCAACCTTGTCCGGAGCGACTATGGAGCCCCCAAGCGATATTACTGTGATCATTAATTACTCCTACTGTGCCGAACCGTTGTTCGAACGCACTACTGTGCGTATACTCCGGTTATTGTAACATCACTCCATAACGAAGAATAGGACTCCAGTCCGCCTGTGGCTTCTTCCCAAATATTCTGCATTGAAAATTCCCTTACCCGGCCCGTAATCCTGCCTTTGGGATCCATCTGAGACAGCATTATCTGTCCCCTGGAAAAAGCAATATGCTGGTTGTCGCAGCTTCCAAAGTAATAAGCCAGGTGATCATCCCTGAGCATAAAATCCGGCGGCGCAGCTCCGGCTCCCAGCGCAGGGTCTACCGGAATCCAGCCAAAGGAATCAATCCAGAATTCGGCCCAAAAATGCCTGGTAGTTCCCTGAACGCGGTTTACCAGAATACCGGAAACCGGCAGGGCAGGGACTCCGGCCGCTCTGGCCAGCGCGCAGAAGAGCAGGCTTGCCCTGTAGTTGTCGGCATTTTTTTCGTCAAGAGCATCCAGCGCGCCGCCGTTCATTGATTCGGCCTGGATTTTGATATTTTTCTGCATCCAGTCGTATATTAGTTTTGCTTTTGTGTAGGGATTTTTTTCGCGTCCGATTATTGCGGTACTCTGTGCCATTATTTTACTGTCGTCAGACGGTATCAATGAAGACGAAATTGTATATACGGTCTGTATCGGACCGGTCCCGTCTTTAACAGAGGCGGCCCGTACACTTGTTTCCACCGTATACACATCGATTACCTGGGAAACATTGATTTGTTTTGAAACTCCCGGCAGCAGGTCATTAAACTGGTAAAGTGAGGTTCCCCGGTAATTTTCCACATACGGCTCTGTGTTGCGGGATAAAAGCTGAATATTCTTCTGCGCAGCCGACGGCTGCGGTTTTGGGAACCAAATGTACAGCGAGTTTGGGATCGCGGCGTCCTGGACTTTAATATCAGCCGAATATGAAAGTGTATAACTTCTTTTATCCTTGAATGTCTTGGTCCCGGGTTTACCGGTTATTTCATAATAAATGGGACGGGAATTTCCCCTGGGAGTCCGGATCTCAATATTCCCGCTTACTGCGCCGTCAGGAACCCTTACCCGGATTTCCCTTTCGCTCCAGAGATCGTATCCGAATTCAGTATCAAAAACTTCGACCCCGTCCGCAGTACGGCGGTCCGCGGGCGCGGAAGGCGCGGACTCCGCGTCCCAAGCAAACCAAACGCCTGAGTTCTCGCGCGAAGTGCCAAAGTTAACTCCTGTTATGGTAATCAGCGATCCTATCGCGGCCGACTTTGGTTCCACCGACGTAATTCTGGGTTCGTAATACAATTCGTCTGTCTGGACGGTTGCCGGTATGGTAGCCCTGTTGGCAAAAAGAACAGGATTGCTGATCCTGCCTTCCCTGTGTACATAGATCAGGCCAGGTTCGGCGAACTCCGGAATTGTAAGGACAATTTTATCATCGCTCCATTCTTTATACGATGACAGGGTAGGGGGAGCGCCGGCAATGGTTATATAAGATTCATTTTGATCTTTGCCAAAGTGTGCGCCGTTAATTGTTAAATCATCCCCCATGTTGCCTATACGCGGATCGATGGAATCAATTACCGGAATTTTTTCAACGCAGCCTGTTAGAGCGCCTGCAAGGATTAAAAGGAGAAATACGGCAGGGAAAAAAAAAAGGATTTGCTTAATTCGATTCATACCAATCATTGGCTGCTCATTGACGGCTTCTTCTCGCTCCGGAGTTGTCAGTTGAATCCCTGTCTGATGAATTCCTGTCAGACGAGTCCCTGTCAGGGGAATCCCTGCTGAACGAATCCTGTGAATAAGGATAAACAACAATCTGCATTTCGATCTGGGCCTGGTTTACCGAGTCATCAGAATCCGCTTTTCCCTGGGATCCGTCCTGACCGGATCCGTCAGTGCCGAGGGGGAAGAAAAAAATCTTTTCGTTAAAATCCATCGGAATGGTTTCTATACTGGTATGAAAACTCATTCCGGAGTCCGGTATATGAATCCAAATCTGGCCCTGGGCTACCAAAAAATTTTCGCCCCTGGGCCGTATATATGGGGTAAACTGTACAACGATTACAATATTGGTCCCGACCAGCTTAAGCCCAACCGCTTTTCCCGGTATGGTTACGCGGGTGTTTTCTGAATCCCAGACAACCTGTTCATTCTGCTCCACAACGCGGGTCGCAATTTCCATTACAATGGCCCGGTCACGCATTCCCTGCGGGATATTGTCCAGCGAAGGCGTTTCCTGCGCGCCCGCCGCTGTCCGCAAAACAAGAAAAAAAACACTCCCGAACAATACCCAATAATGCCTGGTAATCATCGGATCGTGTTACTCCTTGAATAATCCGCTGCTTTAATCAATGCCGGGTCGCCTGTGCTGGAGAAATTTCTTGTTTGCGGGAGCTCTATTGTAAGGTAATTTGAGTTATCTTCCTTTGATAAATACTGAAGTACATCATTTATGTCCGACATAGGAAGCATGTTGGCATCTGAACCAAGACCTGCTATTGCGTTAGTATCGGGGATTACTGCGCTGCGGGGAGAGCGGACGCTCTGGACAGCCAAAAAAGCTGCCAGAACCAGGACAGCGGCCGCCGCGGCCGCAGCCGGAATCGGCAGCGAAACCGAACGGTTCCAGAAGGAACGGCTGCGGGTATCTTCTTTGCTGTTTAGGCCAATATCCCGGATTTTTAAATCACTGAATACCGGCCATACACCATTGCCGGCAGAAACTTTTTCCCAGATACGGGATTCCATACCCGCAGGCACATCGATAAAGTCTTCCTGCATAACAGTTCGGAGTTTTTTATAATTTCCCATCCGGACATTGCAGTCAATACAGGAGACCAGATGAGCCTCAAATTTCTCCTTCCATGGAGAAGGAAGTTCATCATCAACGTAGAGAGAAAGAATCTGACGATCAGGACACATTCGAATCATCCTCCGTTAGAAGACCAGCCAATCTTTCGCGGGCCCGGAACACTCTTACTTTGACGTTCCCCTCGCTTATGCCAAGGGCCCGTCCTATCTCCTTATAATTTAACTCAGCATATTCCTTAAGTATAAGAACTGTTTTTAAATTTTCCGGCAGCTGTTCCATTGCTTTAAGAACTTCACTGCGGGTTTCTTTTTTAAGAAGCAGGTTTTCTCCTGTCTCCTCTACCCTGGTATCTTCCCTGAACGCCTTCTGGTAAGCCTTCCGCTCCCTCATCTTCCGCTTGGCATAATTGAGGGCGGCGTTCTTGACTACCCTTATCAGCCAGTATTTGGCTTCCTCCGGATTGGGGAAAACCATTTTCTTCTCATAAAGGCGAAAGAAAGATTCCTGACAAAGATCCTCTGCGGCTTCCTCGCTTCCCGCAATGCGGTATGCTACCCTAAAAAGTATGGGGAATACAGTTTTATATAACTTCTGAAACTCCCCATTTGCCGCATCGTTTTTCATATTTAATAACAATATAAATCCTTACTTGTTACACCTTAAGCCGCGTTAACCGTTAAGCTTCCATGTTGTTCCTGCAGGCGAATCCGTTAAAATTATACCCATTTTGTTTAATTTGTTCCGGATTTCGTCAGCCTTTGCGTAGTTTTTTGCTTTTTTGGCTTCTGTCCTTTCCAGAACCAGAGCTTCAACTTCCGCGGATAGCGCCTTATCTTCCTGTTTTTCGCTTTTTTTAAGAATCTTTTCCAGATTCAATCCCAGTACCCTGTCCATATCAAGTACGGCTGTAAGGATACCGGTAATCTTTGACTCCGATACTGTTGTGTCGCCCGGAACAGAAGAATTCTCCCGTAAAAGCCCCCATAATTCGGCCAGGGCCCTGGGTGTCGATAAATCTTCTTCCATAGCCCTGTTAAAGGCTTCCAGATAATTTTCCGTACTCTCGAACACAAGCGGCGGTTTTCTGTCCTCAAGAAAATCGGGAACCTTTTGCGCCATCGCGGCGATTTTTTCTGTAAGGGATTTCCTGGCATTCCTGGCGCCTTCCATTGCTGCCCAGGAAAACTGCAGCTGGCTCCTGTAATGTCCGCCAAGCAGAAAATACCTGTAATCCATAGGGTCAAAACCCCTGTCAATCAAATCCTTTAGTGTAATAAAATCACCTGCGGATTTGGACATCTTGCCTTTTTCCATTATAAGGAACTCATTATGCAGCCAATAATTTACCCAGGGATGCCGGCCTGTAGCAGCTTCGCTTTGGGCGATTTCGTTGGTATGGTGAATGGGAATGTGATCAACTCCCCCCGCGTGAATATCAAAATGTTCGCCAAGGTACTTCATGCTCATGGCCGAGCATTCAATATGCCAGCCTGGATAACCCCGGCCCCAGGGGCTGTCCCAAACCAGGGCCTGGTTTTCGAATTTGCTTTTTGTAAACCAGAGGACAAAATCAGCCGGGTTCCTTTTGTTGGCGTCTTTTGCAATGCGGGCGCCGGCCTTAAGCTCATCCATGTGCAGCATGGCCAGATCACCGTAATGCGGGAACTTTGAAATGTCAAAATATAAATTACCGCCGGCAGAATATGTAAAACCGTTTGCCTCAATACGTTTGATAAGTTCAATCATCTGCGGCACATGTTCGGTAGCTTTGCAAATTATCGCAGGTTTTGCAATATTGAGCTTTTCCATATCTGAATAAAAAGCCTGCGTATAAAATTCCGCTATTTCCAGGACCGACTTTCCCCGTTCTTCCGCCGAACGGACCATTTTATCGTCGCCGCTGTCAGCGTCATCAGATAAATGGCCCACGTCTGTAATATTCATTACATGGGTAACATCGTACCCCATGCGTCTTAGAGTCCTGGTAAGTATGTCATGGGTAACATAGGCTCTTAGGTTGCCGATATGAGCGTAATTATAAACTGTAAGTCCGCAGCCGTAGAATCCGACTTTTCCCGGTGTTATAGGTTTAAAATCTTGAAGTTCGCGGCCCAGGGTGTTATATAGCTTTAACATCTGTTTGTAATCTAAGGTATATCGGGAATTAAATCAATAATGGGAACGGGGCAGCCGCTCTATAATCCTGCGGCTGCTTTATATTCGCGGTTGTTCTATAATCCGGCGGCCTTAGTCATCGCTGCTATATTCACAGCGGCGCGCTCCCGCTCCCAGGCAAGAAGTTCTTCTTCGCCCAAACCAGGCGGGGGATTTATGGCATACTCAACGATAAAACTCGCGGCCGGGGCCGATGCCAGAACGGTCTGTATTACCGCATGGATATCAAGGGAACCTTTGCCCAAATCAACTCCGGCAAAAAAATACCCGCCGTCGGTTTTATAACATTCATAATCCTTTAAATGTACAGAAAAAAGCTTGTTCTTCATTAACTGCAGTACATCAAGGGGCTTTTCGATCAATCCGATACAGTTGGTTGTGTCATAAATAAAACCGACATGACTGCTGTTTATCCGTGTTACCAAATCAGCCAGATCGGCTGCTGTTAAATCAAAGTGGTTCTCCAGCCCGAAGTACAGATCGTATTTCTCAAGTTTGTCCAGAACAGATTTTATGGAGCCCAGGGCTTTATTTTTTATTTCTGCGCATTTTTTGGGCAGGGTCTCCGAATATTCACCCGGGACTGTTCTGATATTTTTGGCGCCGAGAATCCGTGCTATCTGAATGTGCTTTTCAATGCTTATAGCAGAACAGCCCCTCATCCCTACATCCACCGTGACTCCCAGCCGCGCGGCTGTTTCGGCAAGCCTTTGAAAGTAATCATCGCCGCGATCGCAGTAATTGAGGTTTTCGCAGATTAGGGCGCGTTTAAGGCCAAGACGCGCTGTCTCTTCGATAAAAGTTATGGCGTCCATCGGGTTTTCTTTTTTCCTGGCAGCGTACCTGAACGCGTAACTACCCAGTCCTATTTGTCCGATTTTATTAATCTGATTATTGGGAATTTCTGGATTTTGGTTCATAAAGATGCCTCAGTATAAAGGCGCAGTAAAATCATCGCTGCCGAATATTGCGTCATACATGTACATTACACTTTTTGCGGGGTTGCGGTTATCCAGTATTTTTTCAATTTTTTGTGAATCCAGTTTTGCCGCCTGCGTCTGCAGCCTCCTGGTAATTTCTGTGGCGGCATTAAAATTTTCAACCATATCGATTTCTTTGGGAAAAATATCATATGACATCCAGTCATTGTACCCGATTTTTTCGAGGTAATAAAAAAATTCGATAAAGTCCCAAAAATTATATGATCCCGGAATCATATCCCAATCCCACAGTTTATCGTTGTCGTTGAGGTGGACATAAAACAGTTTGCCTGCACGCGCCAGCATTACAGCCGATTGGGCCGGCCGCTCACCGGCCTGTATGGCGTGTCCGGTGTCCAGGGTAACGCCCACGTTATCAAGTCCCAGCTTTTGGCAAAATGCCAGTGTCTCGCCTGCGCCTCCCAAAAGACAGCGCGCCCGGGGATCGTTCAGTTTATACTCTATGGATATTCTGATATTTTTGTTATGCGACGCTGCTTCACCAATTGTCTTTTCCATTGAGTCGTACGCCCTAAAATAATCCATTTCAAATATATAATCGTGCCCTTCGTTTAACGGACAGGTGGTAATGCGGCCGCAGCCAAGCTTCTCCGCCAGATCCATGGCTTTTTTTAATTCCCCGGTAACTTCTTTCTGCTCGCTTTCCAGTGCCGAGCTAAAGGAACCGCGCTGCCATTTTCCCGTCCGCCGCGATCGAAAATTGATTGCGCTTATCCCCATTTTATACTGCGCGAGCAATGCCGTCAGATTGGCGTAATTTTCGAAATCCGCAGGGTAGCACAGTTCAAAGCCGGATATATTGTTAATTTGGGAGGCCAGCCTGAATTTTTCTTCCAGCGGACGCTCTTCCTGGTATGTCATATAGCGGTTTTTTGCCGCTCCCAAAAAACTTGATATTATCGCAAGCCGGTTCATTTTTTATCTCCAAAACGTTTTTTTGTATAATCAAGCCACCATGCTATGCCGGGATTGTCCGCACTGCCGTTGCCGCCCGGGTTATGATTGGGCCCGTACGGAGCTGCTGCCTGCAGCCACGTGGATGCCAGCATATAACCGTCTCCGCGGTCAAAATGCGTATTGCTGCGTTTTATCTGATCTTCCTTCATTTCCGGAGTGTATACTCCGATGTTTATGTAGTTTTGGTAATCGCTTGTGCCGTAATTGCAGATTTTGGAATCCTGTTTGCTGTACCTGTTCCAGTAGGCTCCGGGCGCATTCTCCGGGACACCCTCTGTTTCGATGTATGGTTTATTTTTATTAAAATGGGAAAAATGAATACAGAGGTCGGCTTCCTCCGGTGCGGGGCCGATGTAATTTGAAGCGACCGGGCAGGAGGCACCGCCGGATTTGGCGGCCAAAATCAATTCTCTTGTGTCAAAACCGGCCCTGGCCCTTGCCATTCCCTCATTGTCAACATCGATAAAAACATTGTTAAAATCCATGCTGCGCAGCCAGTCGCCGGTATTGGCAGCCGCCAGATTAGCTTCCCTTTGTGTCCAGTCTGTCCACTTTGCCTGCGACTCCTCCCAGTAAAGGCAGCCGACAAGTACAATTATTCCCAGATCATCCGCCGCTTTGATAATATGCGCCATTCTCTCCGCGTAAACAGGTTCCAGAGCCGCGTCCCTGCGATAACCTTTTACATTCCCATACCTGTTGCCCATAAAAAAGACACTTATCGCGTTTAAACCGGCGGATGCGTAAACACCCAGGTTGTTGATCAGCTCTGCTGCGGCCTTTTCGGAATAAAGACCGTTGGAACAGCGCAGCCCCCGGACCAGGACTGGTTTTTCATTAAGGTATGTTTTATTTCCGCGGACAGTAAATGCATTTTTTCCCATTCGGTTTGTTCTCCCGGTTATTTGATTTCGAGTTCAACATCTGTTACCGCGATTTTACGCGGATCCATGCCGATTTTTACCAGGCCTTCGCAGGCGTCTTTTAAGACTTTCAATGATAAACCAAGATGCTCCTGGGTCAAAATCTGCGCCTGCCTTATATCACGCCGCATAAGCGCGTCCACAATATTAAGGTGCCCCATAAGGGTGGATTTGGGACTGCGTAAAAGTCCGAATGAAAATGCTTTTGGCAGCAGCAGAATCGTCTGGTTGACCCTTTGAAGTACATGGTTTTGTGACAATTCGATAAGCCTGCTGTGGAAATTGCGGTCTACTTTCTCATAATCTGTAATATTTATTTCTTTTGCCTGTAAAAAAGGTAAAAAAGCATCTTTAAACTGCTGTATATCTTCCATTTTGGCATATTCGGCAGTATTGCCTGCAGCCACCATTTCCACAGCCTGCCGCAGTTCATAAAGTTCTACGGTCTCCTGCAGAGAGGCTTTATGGACATAAAACCCCCGGTTTGGGATGTTATCGATCAATCCGCCCGATTTTAACATATGCAGGGCGTTGACAACCGGTGTCCGGCTTACGCCAAGTTCGCTGGCTATCTGGTTTTGATTAATTTTTATATCCGGCGGCAATTCCCGCCGCATAATACGGCTCTTGAGGTCTTCGTATATCTCCAGTATTACGTCTTTTTGCGGTGTTTCATATTTTATGCTGTCCAATGTAATATTCATCTATTTAAAAACCTTTATTTATTGCCATTTAAAATTTATTCCCGGAAAGCCAATATTTTTAGAACGTGAATACAAAAAAAAATAAATGCATTCACAATATTAATCCATTAGCTAAAATATACATTAATTTAAAAAAAAATTATTGTCAATATTATTGACAATATGCATTTTCAATGTTATGAATTCATTATACCAAAAATGAATTCATTATTTATATGAATTTTATATTTTGAAATTGGAGGAGAAACACATGAAAAAGATCGCCGTCTTTTCAATCATGGCCGTAATGGCATGTTCGCTGGTATTTGCAGGAGGAAGCGGACAGACAGCAGCGCCGAACCAGGCAGCAAACAGGGGTACAGTACGGGTTGCCTGGCTTGATCTAAGCCCGGATGACCGGATTGATCCAATAAGCGGCATTACCTACAAGGGTAATTATGCGTTAAAGGACATGCTTGAGAAAAAGCTTCCCGGCGTTAATATCGAATTTGTTATGATACCTTCGGACAACTGGATCCAGAAAATGGAAACTACCATTCTGGCCGGCGACGCTGATATCGGCTGGTATACCAACCAGGTCCAGGCGCCCACGTGGTTTGTGGATCATAGGGATTTTATGGCAAAGGACCCGAGTTTTAACGAAGCGGCCTTTAACAAGACTTTTACGCCCGGAGCACAAAAATACACCAGGTACGGCACCTTTGATTATCCGGAATTTACCGGCGCCATTTACGGTCTGCCCTATGACGCGAGCGCATATTATATAGTTTACGACTCGCTGCTTTTTAAACAGTGGGGAGTACAGCCCCTTTCAATGAAGCCTACATTTGAAGAAATAAAAAACGCGGCGCAGAAGATGACCGGCAAGAATCCGGTTACAGGCCAGGACAACTACGGTATTTACCTGGTAGCCCGCTGGAGTGAATGGCTGGGCGTTGGTTCCAATATGTACCATTCAATCAGCATTCCGGACATGGACCTGCGCAAACTGGACAGGGCAAAGGATGTTGATTATATAAAAGACAGCCAGACTGTTCTGGATTACTTCCAGTTCCTGCTGGACATGATAAAATGCGCTCCGGCCGGCGTGACCAATGAGACAGGCTCCGAGCGTTTCTACACCCAGGACAACAATATCGGTATTATGCTCGACACATCAAGGACCCAGGTCCTGTACAATTATAAAGCGGCAGGCGACAAGTCGGTGACCGACAGGTTTATACCGGTGCTGCTGCCCAGAACCGGAACCGGCGCAACATCATTTCCGGAACTGCACAAACTGGCTGTTACAAAAACTGCCAGGGATCCGCAGCTCGCATGGGAAGTTCTCAAAACAATCTGCCTGGATAAGGATGTGCTTAATCTAATCTCCGCCAATTATTCATTCGGCAATGTTCCCGCACTTATGGATACAAGCGGTTTGGATATCATGAAGGATGATTTTACTGTCCAGCGTTACCAGGATCGCCTTACAGGCACTTTTATTACCGATGATTACTGGTACTGGAGGGACACAATCCGCGGAATTTTCAGCAATGTGTTTGTAGGCAAACTTACCGCGGCCGAGGCAAGGACTACATTCTATAACGGTGTAAATACCTGGATTGACAACAAGCTCAAACAGCTTGGCTATTGATAATCAAATCGGGTTTCCTCCGGTTGTTCACGGGGGAAATCCGATTTTTTTATATAACGGCATGTAAATTGTAACGGCAGGTAAATTGGCAATGAACATATATTTCTTAAACCTTGGACGAACCTTAAGGCGTGAATGGAGCTGGTATCTATTCATATTAATCCCGATTTTTGGGGTTATTATGTTCAATTTTTACCCCCTTGTGCGGACTTTCCTGATGTCCTTCGAAAATAACAGGGGAACTTATATACGGCTTGTTAATTATGAGATCCTGTTTACCGATCCCCAGTTTATCCTGTCCATTAAAAATACCGTATACATGGGTATTCTGGGCATTCTGCTTAACCTCCCGCTCGCATTTATCATTGCGGTAATGCTCAACCGGATAAAGTTCGGCCAGTCGTTTTTTAAGGTTCTTTTTTTATTGCCGCTTATCATGTCCATGGTTTCTGTTGCATATATTTTCAAGTTTATTTTTAATGCGGAACCGGGCGGCATTATGAATTATTTTATCGGACTTTTCCATATTCCGCCGCAGGGGTGGCTTACCAGTCCGCGCATGGCCCGCGAATCCGTAGTGTTAATGCACATTTGGAGGGGCCTGGGTTATAATGTAATTCTGTTTTTTGCCGGGCTGCAGAGCGTCCCGGTTGAATTTTACGAAGCGGCTTCAATAGACGGCGCAAACGAAGCGCACAAAATTTGGCATATAACCCTGCCCAGCATGAAGAATACGCTTACATTTGTATACATTACCACATCGATCAATTTATTAAAACGTTTTACCGATGTTTATGCGGTCGGCAGGGAACTGGGTGATCCGGGGCAGTCCCTGATGACGATAATACTCTACATTTACCGTAAATCATTTTCAACAACATTCTCCAAGGATCTTGGTGTTGGTTCCGCGGCTTCCATTACGCTTTTCCTTATCATTTTGTGTCTTACCGCGATCAACTTCGCGCTGACAGAACGCGGCGATACCGGAACGCCCAAAAAATTACGGGGGAGGTTCTGATATGGCCGCCGGCAGATTAAGGCATTTTGAATATTATAAGGTTCTTTACTATATAGTCCTTGTCATTTGCGCAATTGTCATTCTGGTACCCATAATCTGGGTGCTGTCCGCAAGTTTTAACAAGATAAATTCTTACGAACTGCCGATACCGCCCAGGTTTATTCCGGATCACCCTTCGTTTTTTAACTACCAGCTTGTCATTAAAAATATGCGAATTCTGGTCTTTATTAAAAATACCGTCATTGTGACCCTGCTCAGCGCCGGGCTGCATTTATTTTTAATCCCGCTGGCCGGCTTTGCCTTTTCCAAAGGGCGTTTTCTATTAAAGGCATTTATACTGCTGGCAATCATGTCCAGCATGATGGTTCCGTTTGAAACCAAAATCCTGCCAATATTCATGCTTATGCGTTCCTGGCACTTAAGCAACAATTATCTGGGTATTATTTTCCCGGGTCTTATGACCAGCGCCTTTTTTATTTTTTTGCTTAAAAAGGCCTTTGACGATCTGCCAAACGATCTGATGGAATCGGCATATATTGACGGCGCTTCCAGACTGCGTATTTACTTCCAGATATATTTCCCGCTGGTCGGCGCAATGCTGGCAACCATGGTTGTACTTAATGTGCTTGATGTTTGGAACGATCTGCTGTGGCCGATGATCATCATCAATAAAATCGATCTGTCAACGATACAGGTCGGGTTGGCCATGTTCTCGACCGGCGGCGCCGACAATGTAAGCAGGCACGCCGGAATGGCCTCTGCAGCATCCATGATTTCCATTTTCCCGCTGGCGCTGGTTTTTGCTTTTTGCCAGCGATATATAGTGCAAAGCATTGCTGTTTCCGGGATCAAACAATAAAATACCTGTTCTGCAGCAAAAAAAAACCGGAGCCGTCTCCTTGACAGCCCCGGTTAATTTAATTACTTGTTGATTATTGGGATATTACTCCGCAATACCTGCATCAGCGTTATCATCGGCCTGTACTTCAAAGGCAAACACTGTATTAATTGTCATCGCAGTGCCTTTCTCGTAAGCCAGAGCGGCTCCGTTGTCAATAACTGCTTCATTATTGCAGGTCATGGACCAGTTGTTTAACCCATCCAACAGCATACCAAAGAAGGGGTCGATATTGTAGACAACGGTCAGGGTTTCTTCGCCGTCAAAGGTTACTTTGCCAGTACCGACTACAACCACGTCGTCGTTATAGGCGATTTCAAGGTCGAAGTTCTTGTTAAGGATAACATCGTAAATCGGTTTGTCAGTATCGAGTACTATAGCTGAGCTGAATTCGTTCCCGCCGGCTACAATGTGGAATTCCGAATCGCTGTTTAAAACCAGGATCTGGTTTCCAAGGTCGATATACTGTACATCTTCGCCGCCGTAGTAATAGGTGCCGTCATCGGCTTTGAATATCCTGTCGCTGCCGTTGTTGAAGGCGAACAGGCTGGCCTCGGAAAAAGCGTAGAAATCATCGTCCCTGGTAAGGCAGGTATCGCCGGACTTGAACATCTCTTTGCCGCCGCCGTTCAGTTCAAATATTGCGGTGTCATTGTAATATTCGTAGTCATTTCCCATTATGGTCTGGCCGTCAATTATGTAAACTTTGCCGTCTTTTACAAAGAGGGGTTCGCCGTCAGCAACTTCTGTGTAATCCCAGGTACCATCCCATGATTGTATTGTAACTGTGAAATTCACATTGCCTTCGTTGGAAAGAATCGTAAATTCGGGAGCACTGCTGCCGATTAAACCTAAGTCTTTACCGTTTTTGTCCTTACCAACACTATACACACCGTGGAAAGTATAAGAACCGGTTGTGGTTGTATCAACCTGTATTGTAACCAGTTTTTGGGCAGAATCTACAGTAGAATCTGTTAATGTAAGATTCATGCCAATTGTCCGTTCATTACCGTTCTTACCATTATTGGTTAGTGTAAAAGAACCAATTGTATTGTCTCCAGTTTTAATATCATAGGTATCGTAAGTATCAGCGCCCTGGTATTTTACAACTTTATTACCGGATTTTGTGCCAGCCGCGACAATGATGTGTTCAAATTTTACACCCTGGATCCACTGACCATCAACAAATTCACCGCCTGCGATCCACTGACCATCGAATTTTTGGCCGTTGAGCCACTGGCCGTCGACTAAGTCGCCGCGGTAGCCCCAATCGGTAACGGTTATGGTTTCATAGCCGGTTATTACATCGCTGTAGCTGGTAAAGTCAACGGTGTTGGCAGCCAGCGAACCTTCGGCAATGGCGTCCTTAATAAAATCCTCAAATCCGCCCGGGAAATAGGGATTGTCAGTATTGCCGTTATCAGTATTGCCGTTGTCTGTAACAATTTCGTCTGTTATGTTGTTGTCATGACCGGGATTACTACCGGTTACCGGGGATGAACAGCCGGTTAACGCAAGAGCGGCTGCCGCAAAAAGGGTAATTAACGCAGATAAAAACTTCTTCATTTAGTGCCTCCACTTTTTTTTTAATAATCAGGTATCTCCTGATCTTGTTTACTTTTTCTTTACACCTATAATATAGCATATTTTGTGCCAACTTTTCAACCAATTTGAGAATTTTTTTTAATTCCTTATATTATAAGGAATTACGTAATTGTTAGTTTATTTTCGAAATAAAAAATTGGCAGAATTGTATGATATTTTACAAATTTTTTGTAAATTTATGTATGATTTATGAGTAATAAATTATAAATGATAAAAAATAATACTATTGATGGGGTTATAAAAAACAATACTATTGTCGTGGGTTATAAAAAAGTAGACGGTTTAGCTAAAAGTCAGATAAATTATGATTTTCTGTATTGGTCAAGTTCGGATTTATTTCCGTATACAAAGTGATGGTCAAATACTTCTTCCCAGACCGGTTTGTCGGTTGAATAATCGTGCATTGAAGGGTCGTAAACAAAGAGTTTTTTCTTTTTTTCTATTTCCGGATCTGGCTGGGAGACCGCAGAAAGCAGGGCTCTGGTATACGGGTGCAGCGGGCGGTGAAAAAGTTCTTCTGCCTCGGATAGCTCAAGAATTGTACCGTTGCGTATGACCGCGATCCGGTCGGAGATAAAGCGCACTACCGACAGATCGTGGGAAATAAAAAGGTAGGTCAGGTTTCTTTCTTTTTTAAGGCGGTTAAGCAGGTTAAGTACCTGGGCGCGTATGGAAACATCCAGGGCCGAGATAGGTTCGTCTGCAATAATAAATTCCGGTTCCATTACAAGGGCTCTGGCAACACCTATCCGCTGGCGCTGGCCGCCGGAGAACTCATGGGGGAAGCGCGAGGCAAACTCGGGTAAAAGACCTACTTCCCTGAGCACTTTTTGAACTTTTTCCATGCGATCTTTGTTGTCTTTGTAAAGATGAAAATTAAACAGGCCTTCTGATACTATGTAGTCTACTTTTGCCCTCTCGTTTAGTGAGGCCATGGGGTCCTGGAAGATCATCTGGCACTTGCGAATTACTTCCTTATCCAGCGTCCTTGTTATCCTACCGCTTATTTTTTGACCTTTAAAAAAGATCTCGCCGCCGGAAACCGGGTTGATGCGCAGAATGGCCCGGCCAATGGTTGTTTTGCCCGAGCCGGATTCGCCTACCAGCGAAAAGGTTTCGTTTTTAAATATATCAAAACTAACGTTTTTTACCGCTGTAAATTCTTTTCTGCCTGTACCGAATTTGACAGATACGTCCTTAAGTTCGATTAACTTTTCCCTGTCTGCCATATTGTTATCCCTTAACTCTCATTTTTTCGCGCATATTGCGGATAACTTCCGGCTGCTCGATTTTTGGCGAGCGCGGATCCAAATACCAGGTTTTTGCCTTGTGGGTTTCTGTAATATCGAAGAATGGCGGTTCTTTTACAAAGTCGATTGCCAGCGCCTGTCTGTTGCGCGGGGCAAATGCGTCGCCCTTGATAACATTAAACAGATTGGGAGGAGTGCCCTCAATGGACGAGAGCTCTTCGCCTTTAACGCCAAGCTGGGGCAGGGAAGAAAGCAGGGCCCAGGTATAGGGGTGCCAGGCATCGTAATAAATCTCGTTTACAAGTCCGTATTCCACTATTTGGCCGGCATACATAACAGCCACACGGTCGGCTACATTTGCTACGACTCCAAGATCGTGGGTTATGTATATTACAGTCATGTGCAGCTCGGACTGGAGCCGCTTGATAAGGTCCAGAATTTGGGCCTGGATCGTAACATCCAGAGCTGTTGTCGGTTCGTCGCAAATCAGGATTTCCGGGCGGCAGGCAATGGAAATAGCGATTACAACACGCTGCCTCATGCCGCCGGAAAACTCGTGCGGATATTGGTTGTAGCGGCGTTCCGGTTCCGGTATCCCGACTTTACGCAGCATTTCCACAGCCTCGCGTCTGGCGCTGTCGCCGGTCATGCCCTGGTGGAGTTCGATGCTTTCTTTTATCTGCACGCCGATTTTTTTAAGCGGGTTAAGCGAAGTCATTGGGTCCTGCATAACCATGGCGATTTTACCGCCGCGGATAGTAAGCCATTCTTTTTCTGTTTTATATTTTGAGATGTCGGTTCCCCTGTACATGATGGAACCGCCGGTTATGGAACCGTTGGCGTCAAGCATTCCGATAAAAGATTTAGTAAAAACGGATTTTCCGCAGCCGGATTCGCCCACTATTGCCAGGGTTTCGCCTTCAAACAGATCCATGGAGCATTTGCGGATTGCGGTAAGTTTGCGGCCGCGCAGGCTGAACCGGATTTCCAAATCCCTGACTGATAAAATAGGTTCTGTGGCCATTTAAGATTACTCCCGGCTGCTACACATGGTTGCGCGGATCGGAGGCATCCGAAAACGCGTTGCCTACTAGATAGAATGTGATTGTGATCAAAGAAACAATGATTGCCGGAAAAACCAGCAGGTAAGGGTAATCGAGGAAGAAGCTTCGCGCGTTCCGCAGCAGGATCCCCAGGGACGGCGTATTAACATCAAGTCCCAGTCCCAGATAGGACAAAGTAGTCTCCATGGTAATGGTTCCGGGAATTGACAATGCAAGCCGCAGGATTATTACGCTTATAAGCTGCGGAATTATATTTCTGATTAATATACGGGATATTGGAGTGCCAAGAGCCCTTGAGGCCAGGTTAAATTCCCGGTCCCGGTAAATAAACACAAGGTTCCGTACGTTCCTTGCCATTACCAGCCAGCCAAAGCACACCAGGGAAACTGCCATAATTGTAAAGCTTTTCCCCACCAGCAGGGCGATTAGGGTCATGTAGAGAATTGTCGGGATGGAGTTGATGATATTGTAAATTTCGGTTATTAGACGGTCGAGTTTACGGACATAACCCCAAAGACAGCCGATAATAACGCCAACAACACATTCGCCGGCGCCGACAAGGGCCGCCAGTTTAATCGAAGTCTGTGTCGAATACCAAACCTGGCACCAGTAGTCCCTTCCGATGTTGTCTGTGCCAAACCAGTATTGGTTGTTGGGATTAATAAACTGCTGCAAATAGTCAGGTCTTAGATGATGATAATCGTATTTCCCGATAACCAGTGCGATAAACGAAAAAATTACCAGTAAAATAAAAATACACGACTGCACAACAGCAGATTTTTTCTTTAAAAAATGCTGAAAAACCGATTTCCAGTATGAGTAGTCTGAATAGCCTGTCCTTTCGGCGGCTTCCGGAGAATACTTAACAAAGACAAATAGATCGTCTTCATTCTCGATTTTGCCTGTTTGATCCGGATTAATCGCTGTGTCTGACACTATCTTACACCTGCTTTTTTGGTTAAAGTGATGCGGGGATCAACTATCATCATAAGCACGTCGCCCAAAAACACACCCATAATACTCATGGCTGAATATAAAATCACCAGTGTCTGAACCACATTTGTATCGTAGCGGTTTATTGAGTCTGTAAGCAGCGGACCCATGCCCGGCACCGAAAAGAACCGTTCCGCCAAAAGTGATCCGCTTATGGTCATGAGCAGCGCGGCAGGCAGGTATTGGGCAAGCGGGACAAAAGCGTTCCGCAGAATGTGGCTGACCATGATGTCCCTGGTAGACATTCCCTTGATTTTGGCCAGTTTTATGTAATCTTTGTTGATCTCGTCGATCATATAACGCCTGATCCACAGGGCCCAAAAGGCTATACTTGCCAGTGAAAGGCATATTATGGGGAGAACACTTGAAATTCCCGGATTTCTGGTCGAGTAAAGGGAAGGAAATTTGAGTACCCTTGAGCCAAAAATTAAAATTAATGAATAAGAAACCAGCGGCGGGACTGCGTTAACAAAAATGGTATAGGCCATTCCAAGGTGGTCAGGTATTCTGTTCTTGAAACGGGCCTGTATAATGCCTATGGAAATTCCCAATACCAGTGAAATGCCGATTGCGGTGAGCCCGAGTCTCATGGAAACCCCAAATTTTGTACCGATTAATTTGACAACGGGAACTCCGTCCTGTATACGCCTGGAAGTGCCAAAGTCAAAACGGGCTATATTGCCGTAAAACCGCAGTAATTGCACCGGTATGGGGTCAAGTAATCCTGCCGCAAGAAGCTGCTCGTTCTTCTGCTGCTCTGTAAATTTGATTAACTGCTCCTCATTGAAGTAGTAATCGGTAGGGAGCAGCCTCATCAGCAGGAATACAATAGTAACAATAATCAAGACTGATACAAGTGATTGTATCAGTCTTTTTAACGTGTACTTAATCAAAGTTTACTTTCTGCCCTGATCATGTACTTGTCTTAGCTGTTCGGCTTCCGCGGTTGTATAACCGTTTACATTGGTTCTCCAGTTCTTGTACTTCATGTCCTGGATGCCGTACATGGCCTTCATTCTGCTGGTATTGTCAATTTTTCCAAGCGCCATCATAACCTGATAATTGCAGGGTACGACAATTGCGTTGTCCAGCATGAAGGCTTCCGCCTTGGCGTATGCCTTGTAACGGGCGTCCAAATCCGTGGAAATGGCGTCTGCTGCTTTTACCAGGGTGGTATATTGCTTGTAAATTGCGATTAAATCTTTGTTCGCCGGTGTTTCAGCAGTTATGCTGTTGATATTTGAATAGGTAGCTGAATAATAGGCGTTATCGTCGAGGTAGGTTTCCTGTCCAAGGTAGTTCTGCGGATCACCGTAGTCAGCGCCCCAGCCGTTAATTGCGATGGACTGCAGACGGGGATTAATGACTTCGTTGCGGAGGTTGGAAACGTAGGTGCAGATGTTAAGGACGATAAAATCATCGCCGAAGCAATCGGTAAAGATCTGTTTGAGGATGGTCGCTGTATCAAGGGCGGTCTGGTTGGCGCCGGCGATATAGTGGTCAACTACTACGGGGAATTTTACACCCAAAGCTGTGAGTTCCCTCATTGCCTGGGCTTTGTAGGTCGCGAATTTTGCCTTGTCAAGCCTTGCCGGTGTTACGCCGTTCATCTTGGGCATACCCAGTTCCTGCCTTACCAGTTCGGTAAAGTCGGTTCCGTCGGATGTATTAACAAGTCCGACCATGGTGTAGAAGTTGTTTTCGCATGCCATGGGGGTAATGGCGTTTGTCCGCCTCCAGTAGTTTGTAAGGTCAATACCGTAGTACCAGGCCCTGCGGAAGGCTGTATTGGCAATGGCTGTGTTCCAGTTGGTGTCCGGGGTGCCGTCCTTGTTCCGTTTGTCGTAATTAAAGTGGAACTGGTAGGAATACTTTGACATGGGGTCCGGGATCAGGTAATTGTGGAACTGGTGGTTGGCGTTGTTGTTGATTGTGCTTAAATTGCTTTCTGAAAGCTGTACATAGTCAACTTCGCCGGAGACGTAAAGCTGGTACGCTACATCGATTGAATCGACCATTTTTACGGTTACAGTATCAAACCTGCTGCTGGCTGTGTCCCAGTAAAGCGGGTTTTTAGTGAATATTTTTTCGTTATTCTGGACATAGGATGTCATTGTATAGCAGCCGTTGTACCACATATTGGTATTGTTCATGGCTCTGACGGCATCCGGACCGCCGAGTTCGTCGATCATGCCCTGGGCCATGGGGTACAGGCACTGGTAAAGACAAACTGTGGGGAAATACGGTTTCTGCGCAACGCAGGTATAAACGAGGGTGTAATCATCCGGAATCGAAATCCCTACCATTTCGAAGAATTTTGAACCTTTTGTTGCCTTGAGGGCCTTTCCTTCGGCAGGGGACAATGTTTTGGTATAGTCATAATAGGCCTTGGCGCCCGCGATCAGTTCGTTGGGCATTGAAGTGTTGGCGGAATCGTTCTTGTGGAAGTTAAGAATCCACTCGAGAGCGGTGCCCCAATCATTGGCGGTAACGTCGCCCTTGGGTTTGCCGTTCATATCAACCCATTTTACGCCCTTGCGGATATTGAATGTCCAGGTCTTGCCGCCGTCATTTGACGACCATTTCTCGGCAAGGGCCGGGAGCAGGCTGCCCCAGGGGTCAGTCTGAAGAAGTCCGTCGGTAAGGTTGGTCAGGTTTTCAGAATCTTCTGCCCTCTGGCTGTAGAGGACGTTAAAAGTCAGCAATTCCCTCGTCTGGAGCAGGGGGTAAACAAGTTCTTTTATGCTGTTGCTGTCCCTGCTGGACTGGGCTGTTGCCGCTCCGCCGCTGCTGAATGCGCTGACTGTGATACCTGCCAGCAGCATCAGTATAAAAATTGTCTTTGCAAATCTCTTCATTGATCACTCCTCCTAGTAGGTTATAATCATTAGAGGATATTTTAATACACAAGGTTAAAATTGGCTAGTCATAAATTCAAATTTTTAATATTTTGTTAAATAGAATTATCAAAACAGAAATATAGGCCCTAATAAGTTATTTTGGGGTCCTGCCGGAGGCCAAGTACACCATGCTTTCAGCACGGCGTCCTTGCCTCCGCCACCCCATGATAAATAATTGGGCCTATATTTCTGCTATTATTAATGTATGCCCCCCATAAATTTAACATGGGGTGTCGGTGGGAATGCAGGGTCGCGATCAAGCGGCACTGTTTCCCACCGACCTACTGGTCTGATGACAGGACCCCAGAATATTTTATTAGGGTATACATTAATAATGGATGTATTAATGCATAAACTGATTCGTCCGATTGTTTACAAAGTAATCCCGCGGTTTGTAATAGGGCTGATTCTTGCCCTGCTGTGGAACAGGTATGTTAATGTCAGCAGCTATTTTTCGATATTTGGATACGCGTTTTTTATCATCGGAATCCTGTTTTTTGCAATCGCATGGGTGTCTTATCTAAGGTTGGACGGGCTTAAATTCAATTTTTTGGGCAAAAAAAGTGACAGAGAAGGCAAAAAAAAACGCAAATTCAGGTTTATGATGGCAGATTTTATGTCAGAAGAACCATCTCCCCTTGATGATCTTGATGAAAATGAGGAAATGAAGGCGAATTTTATCGCGAATTTGGCTGCCGGACTGTGTTTTTTATTGCCGGCGGTAGTTTCTTTGATTATTAAACATTAATTTACATACTCCGGATCGCTGCAGTCTGCGGGTCAAGTTAATGTGGTATTGAGGTCGTTCAGGATTTCCTCTGCCAGGTAGATATCGCTTCGGCAGTGCATATCGGAAATTCCTTCGCGCATTTCGTGGTAAACGCCGGATTTATAGAACAGGTCAAGAGCCTGCCGCAGGGTAATATTTTTTTGTTTGGCCAGAGCTTCAATTACGCTGTCGTATTTAAACTGAAGCAGGGTTTTATCGGCTTTCATAATGCTGAATGTCCTAGATATACCAGATATTGATCCATGATTGCCTGTTTTTTAAAGCAATACTGAATATTTGGTTTTTCGTACCGGAGGCGTTTTATGGCCTCGGCTTTTTCTATATAACCCCTCAAATAAACAGTCAGGGTGTTAAAGACATCATCATTGGCAATGCCGCCAATAATTAAATCATAATCCGCTGTTGGCTGACCTTGCCGGCAACTAATAATGAAGTCCAGCCATTCCAACGAATATGAATCGAATTCAAGAACGGATACTCCGGATACTCCATTGATCAATTCCGCTTCATTGATTTCATAAGATGTAACAACGCCTGAGCCTTGTCTTAGTTTAAAACGCCCAGCCCATTTCTCCGCTTGCGATTGGATCGCCGTGGTATAAAAACCTTTGCCAAAGTCTGTGGTTTCCCTTGCATGCGACAAGTTGGGTTTGCGGATCGCTGTATAAGAACCATGGTACAGGATCACTGAATTAAATCTTTTTCGCGCATGTAATCAACTATATCGTTTATTATATATTCCTTACCCTGGGTATGCAGAGAGTCATAACAGGGAACAATATAGCTGTCCAGTATATCGCTTTTTTCTGTCAGCAGCCTGTATACTTCGTCGCCTTTAAAACCAAGGTAATCGGCGGTGTTTTCTATGCAGAAGACAGTAAATTCAAGTTCTTTGGAAGTCATTTTTTTCCAGGTTTTTCCTGTGATCATTATAATATTATTATGTAAAATTTTTATACTGTGTAACCTCACCGATGTCAAGTTAGTTGATTTTTAATTTGAAAAAAATTCATTGACGAAACTAAGTCTATGGACTAAATTTAATTCAGGAGATGAAATGCAGCAATATAATATTCATGCAGCCAAAACACAGCTTCGGCATTGGTAAAAAAAGCAGCCGGGGGTGAATCGTTTATTATTGCCAATGCAGGTAAACCCATGGTTAAAGTTATTCCTTATTCACCGAAGCAATCAACACAGAAGCGAATTGGGTTTTTAAAGGGCATCATAAAAGTGCCTGATGATTTTGACCGGATGGGGCAAGATGAAATTATAAAGGATTTTGAAGCTTGAAACTGCTCCTGGATACTCATATGTTATTATGGGCTGCTCGATGTGGGGAGTAGGGAGTAGGGAGTGGGGAGTAGGGAGTAGGGAGTAGGGAGTAGGAACCACTCAACCACTCAACCACTCAACCACTCCCCACTTAACCACTTAACCACTCCCCACTTAACCACTCCCCACTTAACCACTCCCCATTCCCCATTCCCCATTCCCCACTCCCCACTAGCCACTCCCCACTCTCCACATTAACCACTTTTTTACCTTTTCATTTTTAACTTTTCTTTATATACTGTAAATTAATGGAAAAAAATCTTCTTGACGTGATCCGCATCGGTATTTTTTATGACGGTTATTATTTTTATAAAGTAAGTAATTATTATAAATACGAGCATGAGCGGAAATCCCGTATTAGCATAAGCGGCCTCCATGAATACATTCGCAGGGAAATTGCGGATTTGACGCAGATTGACATCAGGCGCTGCCAGATTATCGATGCTCATTATTTTAAAGGCCGGTCTTCTGCCAAAGATCTGGGGGATAAAGTCCAGAGTGAGCGGGTTTTTGAAGATATTTTAATGAGGGAAAACATTGTTTCCCATTATTTGCCGCTAAGATATTCAGAAAATAATACGGTTATAGAGAAAGGGATAGATGTTTGGCTGGCCCTTGAAGCCTACGAGCTTGCCATATATAAGCATTTTGATATCCTGGTGCTGGTCGCCGGCGACGGGGACTATGTTCCCCTGGTCAGGAAACTGCATACGCTTGGAACCCAGGTTATGCTGGTTTGCTGGGATTTTTCTTACCATAACGAGAACGGCGACATCGTTGAAACCAGGACTTCCAGGCAGCTGCTGGACGAGGTTTTTTTCCCGGTTTTGATGAGCCAAAAAATTGATCAGGAAAACAGTGATTTTATAAGGGAACTTTTTGTCCCGGAAAAAATCTGGGATAAATTTTTGCCTTTTAACAGCAGCCAGCCGGAAAACAACGGTGATATGGAAAAAGATGCGGCGGTTCAGGAATTTGAATCAATTATTGTAAGCCTTAACCAGAACGGTTTTGGGTTTATTAAAGACGAAGAACGCAATAATATTTTTTTCCATTACAGCACGGTAACCAACAGGGATTTTTCGGAATTAAAGCCTTTTGTAAAGGTTAAATACCAGGTTGAGGAAGACGAGGAGCGGAGCAAGCGCGACGAAGCGCAGCGGTTCAGGGCTGTCAAGGTTACTGTACTGGATGATTGAACAATTTCAATGGATTTGCGCGGTTTCTTTAAAAAAATCAACGAAACAGCAGTTTTTGCCGGGCTTGCGGAATTTAACGAACCAATGGCCGGCCATACTACATTTAAGACCGGAGGCCTTGCGGATCTTTGGGTAAAGCCGGAAAAATCTATTTTTATTAACTGGACTGCGGCCATGTTAAAAGCCGCTAAAGCAGAAGGGGTTCCGGTTTTTATCCTTGGAGGCGGCGCCAACTTGCTTGTTGCCGATAAGGGAATCCGGGGAATTGTTCTGGATACAGGTTTTTGGGAAGAAATATCAGGGGCTGCACCAGAAAACGCGGTCAAAAGAAAAGAAGGCTGCGAACTTACAGCAGAATCTTTAAAAGCAGAATCTTTAACAGCAGAAGTTTTAACTGTTAAAGTTTTATCCGGAACTTCCATAGACGGCCTTGCAAGGAATCTGGCTGCCAAAGGGTTGTCCGGGATGCAGTCTTTTGCGGGCATGCCCGGTTCGGTTGGCGGGGCGGTCTGGATGAACGCGCGGTGTTACGATAAATCTATCTCGGATGTATTGGTCAAAGTTGAAATTCTTAATGAAAATTTCGAAGTCGCCGCCGCGGCTATAAATAAAAATGATTTTTCCTATAAACAAAGTCCGTTCCAGAAACGTGATGTCTTAATTTTAAGTGCTTATTTTATGGTTGAACCCGGTGAAACTGTA
>WQZG01000045.1 GCA_009780855.1 Treponema sp. | reverse complement strand
TTATATATTTCCGGGCCACTTCATGGTGAACCTCGAAAATCATCTGCTGCTCAATATTCTTGAAACGCTGAACGCCATTATCAGCGATCCTGGGTGCTATGATTTCAAGGTTGAGCGTGTATCAGGACAAAGCGGCGCGAAAACCGTTCGTATGCACAAATTCATCAAGGGATTCGGAACCATAGCCTACACCGAAAATGGGGTTTATCCGCCCAGATAGGCAAGATTCACGTAAGCAAAAGTTACGTATAGTAAATTTTGTTTTTTAAAATTAATGTATAAAAAATTGTTGTCCCGTTCATTACTACAAATACTGAATTTCTTTCCCTATCTCATCATTCAGTTTTTGGATTCGTAACGCGGCGTTTTTTCTTTCCTCTGTCTGCTGCATTCTGGTTTCCGTTGCTTTGCCGTCCGCGCCGAATATCAGGTATTCCAGGCTTACCCCCAGCGCGGCGGCCATATACAGGGCTGTCTCGATGTCAGGCATACGGTCATGGTAAATCCAGCCCATGAAGGTAGGCGGATTTATGCTGATATGATTTGCGAATTCAGCCTGGCTAAGTTTATGGGCTTTTATCAGGGATTTTACCCGGCCCCAGAATGTTTCAGTATTCATATATTAAATATATTGAATTTGCCTTATTAAGGCCATTTTTTACGAAATTTACGTTAATTAACGTAAATTTTTTTCAGAATTTTTACGTTATTTGACGTATTTTTAACTTTGCGTCCCAGCCTACTTGAATATTTTGCAAGTATAAGCCTAAATTTTTAAATAATGGAAATAAATAAACCCCTGCGGATAGTCCTCTTTATTTATGATACGCTGCGGCTTTTGTTTTTGGCAGTTGCTTTTTCGCTTTTCCCGACAGTACAGGCCGCTATGGGTACGGGTATTTTTCCGTATATGGTTTATCTTAGTTCCAATACCTTATTCCCGATGATTTGTCTTTTTTTAATGATTAAACCTGCCCAATACAGGAATTACCTGCCGCTTTACATGACAGGTAAAACAATTGCCGTTATTATTTTTTTGATGTGGGCGGCTTTTTCTCTTGCTTACGAGATCAGCCTTATAAATATTGACATTAATAATTACTTTGAAATAATGGCGCTGCTTGGGGGCGTATTTATCATCGGCCTTGCAGACGCGATTTCGATTTTTGGTATTTTCCTGATGAATAAAAAACCTCCTGAGGCAGCGGTAACTGTTATTAAAGATGACGCGGAACCAGGGGTAAACGGAGGAATGTAATGCGGATTATTCCGGTTGCAAGCGGGAAAGGCGGGGTTGGGAAATCCCTGATTGCGGCGAATCTTGCCGTAGCCTTTGCCCAGGCTGGGCAGAGGGTTGTACTTGCGGATCTTGATTTAGGCGCTTCCAATCTCCATTTGGTGCTTGGTTATCAGTCTCCCAAAAACGGAATTGGCGTCTGGCTTAACGATACCAAATCGGATTTTAACTCTGTTATCGCCGATACCGATATCCGCGGCCTCCGTTTTATTCCCGGAGATACAGAAATTCCCGGTACTGCCAATCTTAAACTTTTTCAGCGCAAGACCCTGGTTAAACGCCTTCTTGCCCTGCAGGAAGATACCGATGTGCTTCTGCTTGATTTGGGCGCGGGAACGCATCAGTCAATTCTGGATTTTTTTCTCCTGTCCGGCCAGGGAATTGTTGTTACTGCCCCGGCGGTAACCGCTGTTCTTAACGCGTATGTGTTTCTCAAGAATACTGTCTTCCGCCTGATGTACACGGTGTTCGATAAAAATACCCGCGCAAGGGCCTATCTTGAACAGATGCGAAAAGACGGCTCCGGGCCGCAAAAACTCTATATACCAAAAATACTGCCGGAGATTCAGAAGATTGATCCGGTCTCTTATGAAAAATACATGGACCATATCGAGAATCTTCATCCCCGCCTTATCATGAACCTGGTTGATGATCCAAAAGACGCGGATGTGGCGATGAAGATCCGCCGCTCCTGCGAAGAATACCTTGATCTAAAAATTGAGCACCTTGGTGTGGTTTACCGCGACGTAATTCAGGATATCGCCCTTTCATCCCGTCTCCCCGTTTTGATTTACAAGCCCAACTGTGTCCTGTCCCAGGCCATTTACCGGATAGCCGACAAGATTCTGGCCACCGATGAGGGAGCAGCCATGCTTAACCAGGCCGATATCGAAAGCAGTTTCCAGGAAGCGGGAATGGAAGCCGAGATCGACTTTGGGACCAAAATGGATTACGTCGAAGACCTCCTCCATTCCGGCGCGCTGTCCCAGGGCGACTTAATCGAGACTGTAAAGTCCCAGCAGCTTGAGCTTGCAAAAATCAAAAAAGAAAACAATTTCCTCAAACACAAATTATCGCAGGCAATGGCCAAGGGTTTTAAATAAAGCATTTAAATGGCCGGGGTTATCGCCAAAGGCGATGCTGTTATTTCCATCAATTCACTTGAGACCGAGGCAAAACTCGTTTTTACACCCAACCCGGACGGTGACGAATGGGACGCCGCCGCAATCAACAAGCTTGCCGCTGAATTAAAACTTCACCCGCCCATAAATCCGCAAATCCTTGAGCCGTTTCTTTCTAAAGCCGCTCATATAAAAACCAAAAGTTCGGCGGATGTTCATCCTGTGGAAATGGTTCTGTATGAAGGAATTGCTCCGGTAGATCCGGTACCGGAATCCGTTACCTGGGAAGAACTTCCTGTTCCGGCAGACATGGAGCAGTTTGCCGGCGAAGCAGGCGCGGTAAAACCTGAGCTTTACCGCATCAGAATTGAAAGAATCAAAAATGAAAAGTCTGTTAAAAAACCAGGCGCCCTTCCTTTTCTCCCGCAAAAAGACGAAGTTGTTGTTACCTGGGATAAAAAAGAAATCAAGGAGATTGCCGAAGTAAATCCTGAAGTAAAAGAGTTAAAATACGCCAATGCCGGACAAAAGATAGGGACTATTTTCCATGCTGTTCCGGGCAAGCCCGGGAAAAATATTTTTGGCAAATTCCTTCCGCCTGCCCAGCCGAACAGCGAAGCGGTTCTTTTGGGACATGGCATTAAAAAAGAAAAGAACGATTTAATTGCCGAGGCGCCGGGTTTCCTTCGCATCGGCGGCACATGGGCGGATTTAATTCCCCTGGGCAAACCTTGCTGGAAAATCAATACCGGTATTGACGGGTATTCAGTTTTCCTGTCGTTCACGCCAGGTGATCCCCGTTTCCCAAAACCAGATGCATCCGCAATTATTGCTGAGGCTGCGTCCGGCGGCATTCCCCAAACCGCCCTTATAACCGCACAAGAGCTTGATACTGAAATTGAACATTCAATAAAAAATCACATATCGCTTGAATCTTTTCCGTTAATGGCCGCCGGCGACGCTGCTGCCGGGGTAATTATCAACAAGGAAAAAACCAGGGCAGTGCTGCACTTAAGAAAAGGAACCGCAGGCAGAAGCGTCCTGGAAATGAAGGCAATCAGCCGCGCGTTAAAGGAATCCGGCGTTCACATAGCCGATTTTGAAAAACTCAAAGCCGATATTCATACCTTTATGACCGGCAAAGATCTGGAATTAAACGATTATGTTCTTGCGGAAGGTAAACTTCCGTCGCGCGGCGGTGACAGGGAAGTAAAACTTTCGGCTGCCCTGCTGCCGGATGATGATCCAATTTTATCCAGGCTTAAGCAGAACTGGAACAAATACTCCGACAACAGCTTTTTACTTACTGAATTTACCGGCGCGGCCATAGTTGAAAAAGGCGCCGAGGCAGCCAGAGTCGAGGCTTCCGCGGAAGGGGAAGCCGGATACGATATATTCGGCAGCATAATTCCGGCGATGCCCGGCAATGATCCGCAGCTTAAACTTTTACGCGGGCTGGAACTTCACGGCGGGAGCATCAGGGCGCAAAAGAGCGGATTGCTTTTGTTAAACCAGGCCGGAAATTTTTTCAAGGCCGACCTTATTGAATTTAGCGACGCCAAAATTGAAATCACAGTAACCGAAGACAAAATGGAAGCCCGCGGAGATCTGTTCCGGGAATCAGGCCCCGGGAATCCATTAACACCGGACACTGTGATAAGCGCACTTAGCGATCAGGGAGTGGTAAAGATTGACGCGGAAGCAGTAAAAACCGCGTGCAGCCGGGCAGCGGTTGGCGGCAGCTGCCTTAACGCGGTCCTTGCGTCCGGAGAGGCTCCTGTCAGGCAGGGAAGCAGACAAGTCAAATGGCTTGTTCACGCTGGATTGGCACACAACGATAAATCCCAGGTAAAGTCCGGAACCGTTATCGCCGAACTTTCGCAGGCCATGGAAAACGGCCGGCCAGGGTTCAATGTTATGGGCGAAGAAATTCCGTGCGAAGAAGGACCTCAAGACGAAATCGTACATGACAATACGGTTAAGGAAATACCAGTTGAAAATGGAATACGCCTTGCGGCCGTCTGTCCTGGCGAGCTGGTGTTTGACGGTAAAACACTGGGCGTTAATTCAATGCGAGAAATTAACGGTGATGCGGGAAAAGCGACAGGGAACATTGAGTTTAGCGGTGAAATAAAAGTTGGCGGCAAAGTGTCTGCCGGGTTCAGTGTTATCGGCGGCCTTAATGTTACAATAAACGGAGCTGCCGAAGAAGCCTTGGTTTCGTCGGGGGGCAGCGTTAAAATATCCGGCGGGATTCGGGGCGGCGGAAAAGGCGTAGTACGGGCACGGGGAACGATAGAAGCTCCCTTTGCGGAAAAAGCCACCATCATGGCGGTAGGAGATGTTAGGCTTGCCGGGGGCGCTGTACTCACGGTTATCAAAACCAACGGCGCACTCCTTATTGAATCCAGAGACGGCAGGTTCCAGGGCGGCTCATGCCAGGCCAGGCACGGCGTTAACATTGCCAATCTTGGAAGCGCGACCGGCGGCCATACCGAGATATTTTTTGGCCAGGATTATTTGATTAAGGACCAAATAGGGGAGACCGAAGAAGAAATCAATAAAATCAAACTTGCGCTGGCAGGCATCGATAAAAAATTATCTGCTATTGTAAAACAAATTCCGGAGTCAAAAAATGCAGCCGGCATGCTTGAAAAATTCCGCAGCGAAAAAGTCCGCCTGATTAAAATCCTGGAAGTGCTTAAACCCAGACTGTTCGCGCTCGAAGAAAAATTTGAGGAGCATTACGAATCCGAAGTAAAAATACGCGGGACCGTTTATCCGGGAGTTGTTATCGAAAGCCACGGCCGTTATCTGGAAGTCCAGCAGGCGCGCAGCGGAGTAATATTTTATTTTGACCGTAGCTGCGGACAAATAAAAGAAAAATCCATAACAGCCGAATAATTGGCTTAGCTCGGGCGCTGCTCATTAAAGTGAAACTGTTGTACCGCCGTCGACTTTTAACTCCGCTGCTGTAATGTAAGCCGCCGCGTCCGAAAGCAGGAAAGCGGCCGCCATGCCTATGTCCTGCGGCCTGCCCAGCCTCCCGAGCATGGAACGCCGCTCCACAAGTGCCCGCCTTTCCGGAACTTTCGCCAGTGATTCCCTTACCAGGTCAGTTTCGATCCAGCCCGGCGCAATGGAATTTACACGGATGCCCAGAGGAGATAGTTCACTGGCAAGAGCCCTGCACATTGCGCTTATCGCGGCTTTTGTACCTGTGTAGGGCAGGTTACGGTTCATCCCGATGTAAACAGCGGCAGAACTTATAAATACAATGGACCCTGTTTTCCTTGAAGCCATTCGTTTAGCCAGTTCCCTGGTCAGGGCAAGCGTTCCAAAAACATTTGTATCGAACAGCGCCCGTATTTCCTGTTCTGTATATGCAAGCGCATCCTTGTTGTTCTGAATTCCCGCGTTATTTACCAAACCGTAAATCGGCCCGAATTTATTTTCAAGTTCCGCAGCAGTTTCCTGCATCCTGTTTTCATCATTGATATCAAATTGAAACCATGAAACGCCAAGTTCCGCGGCCGCTTTTTTAAGCCGTTCCGTTTTCCTGGAAGCAATGATCACTTCCGCTCCGCTGTCGTGCAGTTCGGCGGCAATCGCGTAGCCAAGTCCGGTAGCTCCTCCAGTAACCAGGATCCGTTTGCCGTCAAGGGAAATCTGCTTTTTCATAAATTAATACCTCTCAAAAATTGGCCAGGCGCGGGGGCAGCGGATCACATGTCAGCGCTATTCTGTCGCACAGGCGTTTTAACATTCTGAACCTTGCCGCGTTATAAGACGGATCATCCCAAAGATTGTGTGTTTCATTGGGATCGTTTAATAAATCGTAAAGCTCTCCGCTGTCATGCAAATGATCGCTTATAATTTTGTATTGGCTGTCACGCAGCATTGTCATATAGGCTTTTGGATCTGTGTGCCATGGCATCGCGTGTAAAAATTCAGAATATATATCATCGCGGTGATAATTTAACGGCGCTTTGCCGCACAATAACGGCCACAAAGATTTGCCCTGCATGCCGGGCTCCGGCGGCAATGCTGCGGCTTCCAGGAGGGCCGGCGCAATATCGGTCAGCTCGACCAGGGCATCGCTTTTTACATTTGCCGTAATATGATTTTTCCAGGAAATTATCAGCGGTACGCGGACACAGCAGTCATAAAAATGCGGGCCCTTTAGATAAACTCCGTGATCTCCAAGCATCTCGCCGTGGTCGGATGTAAAAATTATTATGGTGTTATCGAGTTCTCCGCATTGTTCCAGTTCGTTCAGCAGCCGTCCAACCTGGTGATCGATTAAATCGATCATGGCCCAGAATGCGGCGCGCACCAGCCTGTGATCGTTATCGCTCATGCTGTCGTAAATAAATTCCTTCTGCCTGTTGTAGCCTCCGTTTGCATGCTCAAGCCGCTGGTAAACGCTCTTGTTGTCAAGTTCGCCCGGTACATAATTGGGCAGGGGAATCCCGTTCAGTCTGTCTGTATAACGTTCCAGATATTCCGCCGGCGGATCAAAAGGGTGGTGGGGGTCAAAAATATTTATCGAGAAGAACCAGGGGTTGCGGTGAATCGCATTGGCCTGAATAAAATCAATTGCCCTGTCCGTGCACCATGTTGTCTGGTGGAACTCCTCTGGCATACCAATTGAAACCTGTCTGCTTCCGTTATAGGGGATCGGATTGTAAACCTGTTTGTTTCTTCTTAACCAGACATGGTATTCGTTATTTGCCCAGCCGTGTTCGGGGCTGTTAAAATCCATCGGGTGTATGGACCAGTTAAATACCGAATACCCGTCGTCAATACGCTGCTCGGTTGTGCGGCATACGCTGGAGTTGGCCGGCGCCAGATGCAGCTTGCCGGAAAGTCCGCAGTTATAGCCGCTGTCAGCGAATATTTTTGTAATGAGTTTTTCGTCCCGCGGTATTACCTGGCCGTTCTGCCGGCACCGTGTTGTTCTCGGATACCGGCCGGTCAGGAAACTGGCGCGCGAAGGCGAGCAGACAGGACTCTGGCTGTACGCGTAATTGAACTGCACGCCTGTGCTGGCAAGACGATCAAGATTGGGAGTATTGACAAATGTGTTCCCGTAGCAACCCAGCGTGTCGTAACGCTGGTGGTCGGTGCATATCCACAATATATTGGGTTTACCCTGAACTGACATCTTCACATACCCTCTATGATTTATTTTGCGCTGTTAAATTCGTCGTAATACTGCTGGAACAATTCCGCCAGTTTATCCGAACCTATCTGTTGGCATCTTGCAACGTAATCCTGCCACTGACTGTCATTGAAACCTTTTGTTATGAACGTTGCGTATGAGCTGGACACATAGGTATTAAGACTGGTTTGGATTTGCGCCACAGTCCTGTTGTCGGCGTCGCTGAACATTATGGGCGGCATTGGTTTGGAAACGACCGGAGCGTATGCCGAACGGATGGCAGCTCCTCTCATTGAAGCGTCCGGGGCTGTGATCAGTTTACGGCTCCAGAGATCGCCGAACTCCCAGAACGGAACAATAATACCGTACGCGGAGAATTGGGACGAATATTTGCGGTCAACAATTTGTCCGTCAGGTGTTTTGCCGTAGTTGGTCCATTGATTATTTGGCAGATTTTCCCAAACGAGTTTTTCCGGCCCAAAGCGCATTGTAATTGTGAGGTCGCCGTTATCCAGCCAATAATCCACCCAGCGCATTGTCGCTTCCGGGTATTTGTTGTTTCTGGTCATCATAAAAGCATTGCGCTGAATACCGGGAATATAGCCGTTCTTTAAATACATTTTATCGCCGTTTGGACCCGTAAACGGTCCGACAATGACATACTCAAACAGTCCCTGATCACCGTCATTCAAATCCGGATACCAGAATACCAGCGAAGAACCAATACCGGTTTTTCCCTTGGCCTTTAACTGCTCATTGCTCTGCGTAAATGATTCGGGATCGATTAACCCTTCAGCGTAAAGTCCGGCAAAGTACTGCAGGGCGTTTTTGTATTGTGGAGTCGTGGGCGCGTACAAAACCTTGTCGTCATTTGTTACAAACATCCTGTTTCCGTCTTCTGTAACGCCAAAGCTGCCGAACAGGTTGGACAGTCTGCTTACGATGCTTCCGGGCGGTACGCTTATGCTGAGAGCGGTGTGGCCCATGTTTTTCACAGCGCGCAGATAATCGGCGTATTCATCCATGGTTTTTGGTTCAGGCATTTTTAACTGGTCCAGCCATGTCTTGTTGATGAATATCATGTCATTTACGGTTAAGTTGAGATTTTCGTCCACGTACGGCAGGGCGTAAATATGGCCGTCAGGAGATGTTATGAGTTTGCGGACATCGGCCCTTTCGTTCAGTTTTATCTTTGCGTTGACGCCGTATTTATCGATCAGGTTTTCCAGGGGAAGGAAAGCGCCCTGTCTTGCATAGGTGGCGACAAATGTATCATCCATTCCGACGTTGCCGGGGGCGATGACATCGGGGAGGGTATTTGACGCGAGAACAAGTCTGTACCTTTCGTTCCAGCCTTCCTGGGGAACTTCGTCAAAAATTACATTTATGTTGGTTTTTTCCGCGTAATCTTTATAAATGGGTATGTCGCCGTAAGGTATGACATCCTGGGGATTATGCGGCACCAGGAAGTTCAGGTTTATTTTATCTTTTACAATGGGAAATCCTGTTTCGTTGAGGTTTCCCGGCACTGCTGCCGCTGCGGCGCTTCCGCTTTGCTGGCTGCCGCCGGCCCACAATGCCGCAGGTCCTGTGGTTATTATTGCCGCAACAATAAACATGATTAACAAAATTTGTTTCTTCATTCAAATCCTCCGTAAAAAAAATTATTAATATCAGCCCTTTATTGAGCCAATCATTACACCCTTAACAAAATATTTTTGCGCGAATTGATACAATACCAGCACAGGCAGCGACGAAACTATTATCACTCCGTATTTAATCAGTTCCGCGTAACGTTCCTGGTCCATGATTTCTCTCATCATGTTTTCGTCTACCACCTGCCGGCCCACCATCGTATTCTGAATCAGTATTGATCTTAGTACCATCTGCAGCGGCTGCAGATTTCTGTCAGAAATAAATATCAATGCGTTAAAATATTGGTTCCAGTGGAATACTCCGTAAAAGACAATCATTACAGCGATAATTGCCTTTGACAGCGGCAGTACTATTCTTATAAAAAATTTCCAGTTCGAACAGCCGTCCATAAACGCGGCGTCAAGCAGTTCTTTTGGTATTGTATTTCTGAAGAATGTCCGCGTAACGATTAGATTATATACATTCAGTCCGCTTAAAATCACAAGTACTATGGGAGTGTTGTAAAGTCCCAGCCCTCTTACCAGAATAAATGTCGCGATCAGGCCGCCGTTAAAAAACATGGTAAAAACAAAATACGCGAGTATTATGTTACCGCCCTTTAAATCATCCCGTGAGAGCGGGTAGGCTGTTAACAGGGTCAGTATCAGGTTAAGGCTTGTTCCGAATACCGCGTAAAGAATTGTATTTCTGTATCCAATCCATAATCTGGATTCCTGCAAAAGTTTGGTATACCCTTCCAGGGTAGGCTGGACCGGATAAAAAATTACTTTGCTGGCGTTTACGGCGTCCGGATTGCTGATGCTTGCGATTACAACAAAATAAAGCGGGTACAGTACAATTAGCAGCAAAAATGACAATATTATTGTATTGCAGACATTAAAGACGCGGTCCTGCATGCTTGCTTTGATTTTTTTCATATATTAATCACCAAACCATTTACCATAAGCCGTAACCTGACAATTTTTTTGCGGTTTGATTTACAGCAACAAGCATTACCAAATTGATCACGTTGTTAAAAAGACCGACAGCAGCCGCGTAACTAAAATCCGAATTCAATAAACCCATTTTATATACATATGTGGAAATTACTTCCGAACGCATAATATTCAGACTGTTCTGCATTAAAAATACTTTTTCAAAACCAACGTTCATTATATTGCCTGTTGACAGAACAAGCAAAATTACCGCGGTAGGCATTAAATACGGAATATCAATATTTATTATCCGCTGCATTATATTTGCGCCGTCCACAATTGCGGCTTCGTGAAGTTCCGGATCTACTCCGGACAATACGGCCAGGTAAATTATGGTATTCCATCCTGTACTCTGCCAAATACCGGACCAGACAAAAAGATGCGGAAAATAATTTGCGGTGCCCATAATCAATCCTGAATTGATTCCGAAAACCGACGCGATTTTTGAACCCGCTCCCGTAGGCGAAAAAAATACAAACATGATTCCGACCAGAACAACAACAGATATAAAATGGGGAGCGTATGTAACATTCTGGACAATTTTGCGGAGTTTTGCGCTGGGTGAATAATTCAGGAGGAGCGACAATATTATGGGTATGGGGAACCCTGCCAGCAAGGAATATATACTGACGAAGAGAGTATTGTACAGAATCATTTCCATGTCCGGGCTTGAAAAAAACCTTTTGAAATTTTCCAGTCCGACCCAGGGACTTTTAAAAAAACCCAGATAGGCCATATAATCCCTGAACGCTATCTGTACGCCGTAAATTGGAATGTAGCTGAAAATGAAAATATAAACGGCTCCGGGTATCAGCATAAAATAAAGCTGGTAATTTTTTAATATCCCAAAATAGCCGGAGTTTCTCTTCATCTGGATTGAATACTTCCTCTGGATTGTTTACCAATCAATGGTAAAATTAAAATATTGTATTTGATAATGAAATGATATATACTCTGATAAAATAAGTCAATAAAAAATTGATTTTTCTTTTTTGAGAAAACAGAATTTTTGTTTTGATTGACGATTTGGGTATAATTTTTTTACGGTTACAAAAATTATGGTGCTCTGCGGCACGGCATCTGTGCAGATGATCAGACAGCTAATAGCAGGGAGCAAACGGCGGCATGAGTTTAATTTCAGAAATTGCGTGGGGCGGCTGGCCCCATTGCGCTGAACTGAATAACGGAAAACTTAAACTAATAGCTACAACCGATGTCGGCCCCAGGATCATTTATTGCGGCGCTGCGGATTCCGGTCACAATCTCTTCTATATAAAAGATGATCAGCAGGGATTAACTGGATCACAGGAATACAGACATTACGGCGGTCACCGTCTGTGGCACAGTCCGCAAATCGGGTACAGACCCAACCAGCCTGACAATACCGCTGTATCGTTTTCAATTAACAACAACAGTCTCCTGCTTGAATGTCCCGCCGAAGAAGCGACAAAAGTTCAAAAAGAAATAGAGATAACGATTGATCCCTGCAGGCCCAAAGCTGTAATCAGGCACCGCATTTATAACAGAGGACTCTGGCCGATTAAACTGGCGCCATGGGCTTTGACTATGATGGCGGCAGGCGGGACAAAAATTCTTCCGGTCCCCAAAGATGATACTCTTTTTATGCCCAGCTACGCCATAAGTTTTTGGCCGTGGACCAGACCCAATGATCACCGTTTTATTCTTGGACAAAATTACATAACTTTAAAACATGACAGCGCCGATGAGCACTGGTTTAAGATTGGCTACCGCAATACAGGGGGATGGGGAGCCTATATTGTCAGCGGCTTTATGTTCATTAAAAGATCATTACCTGTACCCGGCGAATACCCTGACTACGGTTCCACTTTTGAAACATTCGCCGATAATAATTTTATTGAACTTGAAACACTGGGACCGCTGACATCCCTTGAACCCGGCGCGTTTGTCGATCACAGCGAGGAATGGTTTGTTTTTGATAAAATATCTCTTCCGTTAACGGAATCCCAAATTGAAGATCTGATGATGAGTGTGTTTGATAAACTGACTTGATTAAAAAGAATTTATCAATATCTTCCGGATTTTCCGGCAAAGGAAATTTAATAGGGAACTTTTATGGAAAACAAACTTAACCCTGAATTAACAAAAGAAAAGGAAACTTTATTTATTACTTTAAGATGCAAGGCCCTGGACAGCCAATTAAAAAAATCTTTGTTAAACGATAAAAAAGCTTATGAGATATTGCAATCACTAAATTACGACTTCAACAAGCATAAAAGTTTTGATAATGATATTGGCCTGGTAGTAAGGGCCAAACAAATGGACGAATGGATTAACGGGTATATCGCAAAAAACGATAACGCTGTGATTGTTTATTTGGGATGCGGATTGGATACCCGGATAAACAGAATTAATTTAAAAAATACAATTAAGTGGTTTGATCTGGATTTTCCGGAAGTAATAAATATTCGCAAGCAATTTTTTAATGAAGCACCAAATTATAAAATGATTGCATCGTCCATAACTGAATTTAGCTGGCTGGAAATTATTCCAAAAAAACGTCCTGTTTTAATTGTCGCAGAAGGCGTTCTGGAATATATAGAAAGCGAAAAAGTTATTGAATTATTTAACAGGATTGTTAAAACATTCAGCCATGGAGAAATTATTTTTGATGTTCTGTCCTTAAACGCGGTTAAATTCGGAGAGAAGGATTTATCCGGTAAAACCGGCGCACAAATCCATTGGGGAATAAATAATTCAGAAGAAATATCAAAATATAATATTAATCTTAAAAAAATATCCGAGGTAATTCTTTTTAGGTCCAAATATATGAAGTATCTGCAATTAAAATATAGAATGCTTTACGGATTAATAACTATTATACCGTTCTTTAAAAAAATGATAAGAATAATGAAGTATGAATTTTAGGTTTCTGTTTTACTGTTTACTTCATCTGGATGCATCATCCAGAAATTTTCGTAAAAATTTGTTGTTCTCCCTTAACTGATTTTGCCAGGACTGTTGATTACCGCCGTACCAGAACTCTGCGACAAAAAGCCTTGTGCCAAGTTTCCAAGCAGTTTCAATCGCATCTCCAAAATTAACATGGCCCTGTCCGTAAGGAACTTCTCTGTATATTCCTGGTTTGGATTCTTTTAAATGGAGAGCGGCAATATGCCCGGCGCCGCTTTTAAGATCATCACCTGGATTAATACTGTATTCAAGACAGGCGTTTGTAATATTGCCGATATCCGGATATACCTGCAGATACGGTGAATTGCATTTACGCACCCAGGCCATGGCTTTTTCTACAGTGTTAATAAATGGTGTTTCCATTGTCTCGAAAGCCAGAATGATCCCCTCCCTCGCTGCCAGCCGGACACAGAGTTCCAAATTTTGTGCAAACCACTTTTGGGTTTCTGCAGCGGAAGGCTTGTAGTAAACATCGTAACCTGCAAGCTGGATTATTGCGGCGCCTAAGCGTGAGGAAAGTATTATTGCCTTTTCCATAATTTCCATACTGCGCCCGCGCGTTTGGGGATCCGGGTCACCGAGCGGGAAACGCCGATGGCCGCTAAGACAAATGGATTTGATGGGGACTCCATAATCATCAATACAATTATTTAATTTTTTGATTTCCGCAGTATCCCAGTCAAGCCGCGAGAGTTTTTCGTCTGTTTCGTCTATGGAGAGTTCCAGGTAATCAAAACCAGACTCACCGGTTTCCTTAAGTTTTTGGGGAATACCTAAAAATCCCGGCATACTTTTTTCGTAGAGCCCAAGCTGGTAAAGTTTCATCAATATTGCATACCTTTATACTTCAAAACGGTTCCAGACTTTATCAAGGGCTTCGCAGATCATATTGTAGGTTTCAAATTTTTTCCTGTAAACTGCAGACAATTTGCTGTTGGGCATTACCGGCGCAGAAATTTTTACCATGGAATCTGCTGCCTGCGCGCAGTCCCTAAAGAGGCCGGCCGAAACCGCCGCGGCCATACCTGCTCCCATGGCGCCAAGTTCTTTGACACCGGCGACTGTTTCAACCGGAAGCTCCAATACATCAGCGTAAATTTGTACCCAAAGCGCAGAGTTCGCCGCTCCGCCGGCAAGACGCACAGCCGCCGGTTTCTCACGGACAGAAAGCAGCTTGTTGATGTGGTGTTTTGCCGAAAACGCCGCGCCCTCATAGACGGCCCGCAGCATATGATATTTGGTATGATAACTTGTCAGCCCGATAAAGCTCGCCTTGGCAAGGGGATGGCGGTTTGATCCGTAGAGGAACGGCAGAAAAAAAACATCGCAGGAGCCGGGATCAATTGAGGCGGCTTTTTTATTCAGCAATGGATAAATGTTTTCTCCTTCCGGTACTTCGTGTTCATATAAATTTTTGATTACCCATTCCAGGTTTCCGGCCCCTGTAGCGCTTGATTCTTCGATAAGATACCATCCCGGGACAGCGTACAGGGAATTCATTGCGATGCAGGTTCCGGTTATTGGTTTGGCAGCGATGAATTCGTTAATGCTCCAGGTCCCGGTTATTGTACATAATTGTTCAGGCTTTGTGATTGACATGGCAACGGCGCATGCGTCAATGTCGAACATGCCTCCGGCCACGCAGGTTCCTTCCGGCAATCCGGTAAGGCGCGCGGCTTCTGCGGTAATTTTCCCGCACAGATCTGCCGAATATTTTAACGGCGGAATTTTACCGTATATCTCACCGATTCCGAATGCCTGCAGCATTTCTTCTTCCGTTTTAACATCCCGCACATTCATAAGGCCGGAGCCGGAAATATTTGTAGCTTCGCTGTAAGCCTCGCCGGTCAGGCAAAAACGTATGTAATCGGTTACAGAAAAAACCCATTGAATTGAATCATATACGGAGCGCTCGTGATCTTTAAGCCAGGCCAGCAGCGATACCGGCTGGCAGGCCATTATTTGCTGGCCCAGCTTTGGGTAAAGTGAATCAAAGACGCCGCTGTCTTTCCATTTTTGCGGGTACTGCCAGGCCCTGTTGTCTGTTGAAATTATTCCGTTATACGCAGGTTTGCCGTTTTTGCCCCAGGCGTATAATCCCTTGCCGTGGCCGCAAATGCCGACTCCGGCCACTTCGTTTGGATCAATTCCGGATGCATAAAGCACTTCTTTTATGCAGGAACAATTCTGGCGCCACAGTTCGTCCATGTCCCTTTCTGTATAACCGGGGCGCGGATTAATTACCGCTGTCTGCCGTGACGCGACCGCGATTTCTTTTCCGTCCAGATTGAAAATGGCCGCCTTGATTATTGTACCGCCGTTGTCGATTCCCAGAACAAATTTTTTCATTGTACAGTTTTGGGCATTCCCGTATTGTTTGGCCCAAAGTGTTTAAGCATTACCATTGGTTCAACCGGACTTTGATTTGTAATTTTTATTCCTTCCCTGGCGGCCGGTTCAGAAATAAAAAATTCATCGCTGCTCTGCTGTCCAAAGCGAAGCAGGGTCGGAGCCTCGCAGATAAATTTTTTGAAAGTTCCCCGCCCCTGGACGCAGATCATTCCGTACGCTGCGCTGTCTTTTATTACAACAGTCTCTCCCGGTTCAATCGTCAGTTCCTTGGCGCAAAAATAATCATTGGCATACGAAATCCATTTTTCAGTATGGGCCCTGTCGGTAAAAGCAATAACAGGCGGGCGGAAATAATGTTTCCTGTATTCGGGATCAACGTTTTTATCCCAGTCCAGCAGGCTGAATATATAATCAATGTCATTTTTTTTATCCGGGGGACATTCATCGACCAGGAAATTTCTCGGATAGATTTCACCGGAGACGACATTCTCCTGCACCGAGTTAACATCCGAATTCCATTGGGGCTCGTATGTTAATACCGAAGCCGGAGCGTGTATGACTCCCGGCGGAGTATACCAGCCTGTGCCAAGCTCAACCCGGTAAGCCCTGGATAATTCGGTTATTCTGGTGTCACCCTTCTCGTAATCTTTAATCCGCTGCTTTACCTGCTCCGGTTTTACACTGGGATCAAAACCAAAGTAAGTTGCGTTGAATTCGCCGGTGTGATTATTTAATTGTTTGGGAAAAAAATAAGACTCCGGTTTGCCCAGTTTGCCTACATTTTTGGCGTGTTCAAACATCAGATGAACATGGTGGAAAAGCGGGTTATCAAAATCAAAAAATTTTGAATACATGGGCCAGCCGTTGTATTTTTTCATCAACTCATCGCCGACAATAGCGGCGCCCATAATGTCTATTGCTTCTTTTAATGTAAATCTTTCATCTGAATTGTAACTTACAGCCGCGTAGCTCATTCCCTCGTCCGCGGCTGCAAGCGGGCCGTTCTGGGCGGCGATAGTTGAGGAGAACCAGCGTTCCTTGATTGACCCGCGCATAAGTCCCAGTGCGTAGTAATCATCCGGATGCAGCCTGAGCCGTCTGCCGGCCCTGCCAAAAGGCCTTGGTACAAAAACCGGATTCAGCCTAAAGATTCCTCCGCCGGCTTCCAGGGTAGATTCTATCAATGAACGTGTTGCCATGGTTTTATCCTTTTATTTTTTTATAATTGTATGTTTCTGTAAAGTAAAAGTCAATTATTTTTTTTGTATTAATGAATACTGCGGAAAACGCCGGCATGCGTCAGGTACGGAGCTTGCCCTGCTGCATTAATTCCCTTTATTATTATTTACATGAAAACCTTCAATGAAGCCATAAAATCATTCAAAGCTGAAAAAAAATTGCCGCGTATGGCCATATATCAGCATGAAAAAACAAACAACTTAAATCTTTACGATAATTTATTTTCTGTTTTTTGTAATAAATTTCATACGGAAATTGTTGATTCATTTTTTCTGCGTTCTTATGAAGCCCTGTTTAATAAAGTTATTGATGTTCTGGTAATCCCGGAAGTGCAATCTCTGGAACCTGTTCAATGTTATACAATAGAAGATTATTTAAGGCGCGGCGGTTCTTTGATAATAGCCGGGAACGACATGTTAATGGAAAATAAAACTGCCGAAGATGTCATAAGGTTAAAACAGGAAAGCCGCCAGAATTTTTATTGGCTGGAAAATGATTGTTTAACCTATTACCGCGGTACCATCGGAGTGCTTGGTATCAAACCTTACGTTTCTGATGTTGATCCAGTCCAAATTTCATTTGATACAGATTTTGTTAAAAACGCGCCAAAGGGCATTATACCCCAACAGATATACCGGGACGGAGCCAAATGCAATACCACCAGCAATGTTCGAACACCGATGCCTTATTCCGGCTGCGCCTTTGCCGAGCGTTACGAAGTATTGCGGAATTACGATATTGTTACCGGACTGGACGGACTTGGGCAAAAAATCAACAGCGTCGTCAATTTTGCTGAGAACTGGGAAACCGGCGCCAGGATTTGTGTCTTCCCCTCAATTTCGCCGAATTCATTTTTGGATCCCAAAAATAAATATTATGAAAACGTGCTTAACAGCGCAGCGGAATTCTGTATTAATAAACTGACAATCAGTTATCTGATGCCGCAGTACACCTGTTACCGGCAGGGCGAAATACCTTTTATTGATTATAAGGTAAAATCTTTTTATACAGCGGAAGAAACATTCGAAATTAAAATTTCCGTATCTACCGATAAAAAAATCCTGTTTGAAAAAACCATTGGTCATTCAATTGAAGCAAACGGTGAAATAACTGGTACAATAGTGTGGAACAATAATAATTTCGACAGCGATATATACGAAATTACGGCCAAAATTTTAAAGACCGGCAGAATTGTTTCAAAAGCGTCCAATGCTTTTGTGGTCTGGAACGAAGAAATAATTAAAAAAGGAATTGAATTAAAAAATGACGGTGAATATTTCAATATAGAGAACAGGCGTACAGTTGTTCTTGGTACCAATTATTATGAATCCAATTCCAATTCACACATGTGGATAATGCCCAACATTTCCAAATTAAATTCCGATCTTGAGCAAATGTCCGGATATGGCATTAATTTTATCCGCATACATTACCACCATCCAAAATGGTTTTACGATTTCTGGAAACAGCGTTACAATACGGTTCCGGAACAATTTGAGGAATTAAAAAACAGCTATTTGCCGGCCGAAAAATATTTGCGAATTTTTGACGCACATGTTTACCTGTGCCAAAAATATAAAATCATTTACGGCGGCGATCTTTTTACCCTTGTGCCTGAGGAAATGGGCGATCCAAGGGGATGGTACGGTATTCATGATTATTGCACCCTGGAAGATAAACTGCAAGTACAGAAGGAGTTCCTGGATTTGTTAATTCCAAGGTACAAAGATGTTCCCGGAATTTCCTGGGATATTATCAATGAACCTTATATAGGCGAAGATCCAAAACAACAGGAAGATTTTCATAAAATACTTTCTGCCTGGGAATTTAAGATCAAGGAACACATGGTTAGTCTGGGAGAAAAACATCCGATCGCGGTGGGCAACGACATGAGCGGATTGAATGAGACCGGCAAGTATACAGGTGTCGCCGATTATTTAACTTTCCATATCAATTATAAACATGCTTCCAAATTGAGATGGGATACATACAAAGGCCCGCAGTTTTATCACGAAGTCCACATGGACGCCGACTTTACCCGTGAGGGAGATAAAAAGCAGCTTGAGTATATGATGACGGCCCTTGTTGACTGTTTTAGAACAGGCCTTGCCGGGTTTGCGCCTTGGCAGTGGACCGGGCAGCTTGCAATGTGGCAAAGGCTGGGATCTTTTCCCGGCGAGAACTGGGACGATATGCTGGGCTGCTGTGTACGTCATGACGGCACTTTAAAGCCTTCCGGCAGATTTTATAAAGATTTTATCAGTTTAATTGGTGATCTTGAATTTAGCGAATATGCCGGGAATAACAAAGTAAAAACAAAAGAAGGCTTAATTACTTTTAAGCCGGTTAACAAAGTCAAACCCGGCGATTATTATTTTTGCCTGGGTAAACCTGACGACCCGATCCGCGGTATTGCGAAAAAATACTGCGGAGGCAAAAACTTTGCAATTGTTTCATCCTGCGAAACAGCGAACATCTTTTTTGACTTCAGCAAAGATAACACATTTTTAATTAAAACCGATACCACTTGCAGGCTGGAAATCAAATTGCCAAATGAAATCAAAAAAGCTTATATTACAAATGGTTTGGCAAGGCCGGAAATCCGACAAAAGCCGGATACCCGGCAAGAATCGCAAATCAAACTCGCCAAAACCAATAATCCCGTAATTGATGTAATTCCCTGGCAGGTAAACTGCTGGTTTAAGTTTGAGGTTTAAAAACCTTCCCAATAAACCTGACCGAATTTTTTTACGGCTTGCCGCGGAAGGCGCCGCAGGCGCCGGGTGTAGGGCTCTGCCCTGCGGTATGATACCTTTCATTGTTTACTCAAACCAAATCGGACTTGAGTAAGCTATGTGATTGTCGATCTGGGTTACGCGCACATACCAGCTTGCCGCTTCATGCTCATCAATCTTTAATTCAGTATCAAAGCTTACTGAATCCGGCCTGAATCTTTTATAAAGATCGCCGTTTTTAAAAATATCGACGGCCTTGATTGGTTTTTCTCCGTCTGTTTTTATCACCAGATTTCTTGGACTGTCTTTTGGAAGTATCGATCCCATTAAACTGTTGTTCATTGTAAAAAGCAATCTTATGCGCGCATTGGTTGTGCCGTATACATGCCTTTTTCTTATCGCGTCAAGAATCGCGTCCCTGGTCAGTTCTTTGGCATAAACCGCGGTTAAGCCGTTTCTGCCGGGATTCCCTTTGTGCCCGTCCGAATTGCAGGTAAAACCGTAATGGTATCCGTTTTTTAAAAAATACTGCCCGTACCTGTCAGACCTGAATTTTTTTACCAGCGGAATATGTCTTTCAAGCACATGATCGCTTTCGTAGCTGCCGTGGCAGGAATAAATTTCCAACATCGGCTCAATATTATCGTACGGGCATTTGTACCATTCGCCTTCGTTTAAACTCCCGATGTTATGGAAATGCGGAATGGTAATATAGTTCTTTCCTTTAAAATGCTCCCATAAATCTTTTATATTTTTTATATCACGGGCGGCAATTTGCTCATGTGTAAAATTTTCGCCCAGCACAACCGCGGTGTCGCCGCGTTCGCACCTGAACTCAAAACCCGGGAACGCGGCGAACTCTCCGTCCCTGTTGTATTTGGCAGCGGCGTCATTTATGTTTTTCCAGGTTTCTGCTGACAATCTGCGCCGTTCAACATCCCAGGGCTGGTGGTGATCTGTTACAGCCAGAAAATCCAGACATGATGAATTTTTTGCGTAGTTATAATACTTCTCCGGTGTTGATTCAAGTTTTTCCCGTTCAATGCAGTCAATCGAAAATACCGTATGCGTATGCATGTCGCCGAAATAAATGTTCATCCCGTCAAATACATTTTTCATGCCTGCCGAAATTCCTGCCGGCAATTCCCTGCCTGCAATCTTTACATCGGGATTCTTGATTTCATAAACCCCGAATTCATTTTTCTTTATGTCTGAATTGTTAAAATTCCCGGTTACGTAGCCGTTTATCGAATCAGTCTCTGCAATATTTGAAAACCTGTCCAGGACCATAAGACAGGCTTTGTCGGGTTTGCGGATCAAGCGCAGGCTTTCCGGCTCCCTGGGTAGTATCTTGTATTCAAGGCGGACCACAGTATCGGGAACGGGCCTGTCATAACCGATGAACGAACGGCCAAAATCCGGCAGCCCCCTGGTCCCGTCCCTAAAATACCTGACGTGGATATGGCTGTAAAATTCCTTCTCCGGCACTATGGTCGCGATTTTGGTTCCGACTCCAAAACCGTCTCTGGTATAACCCCATTTGATTAGCAGTTCGTCTCCGGCTGCGGCAGCGGAACCGCCCTTAAAATCCAGAACAAAAATCCGCTGCGCCATGCCGCTTGCCGAGGCCGGTTTGGCTCCCGCAAAATCTTCTATCTCCATGTTCCAGATTTTTTTCTCGTAAACAATATCCGGGTTTGAACACAGGACTTCCATGAAGCCGTCATATTCCTGGTTAAAACATGTTGGCCGCGAATAACCCATGTTTGCCGGCATATCAAAAACTATGCGGCTGTTGTCCGCGCTAAAGTCCTTTCCCAGGATAAGTTTTATGGTGATTTCAACGCTGTCGCCCGCGTAAACTTTTTTTGGGGTTACGTCAGCGCCGGAAAAAATATTCAGGTTTGATGTTTCGTTCATTTTGATACTCCCTCATTAATGATATTATATATTTTAAAAATAATTTAAAAGAAAATCTGAAGAACTGATAACATTGGTATCAAGTAAGACTTTCATTGTCTGGATAGCCTTTCATTCCTTATTTCATCAAGTGTCATTGTATTTTCAGAAATTATTCCGGCCAATCGTTGGGCTGCTTCCATCCTTTCCTGAATATTACTTTCTGTGTTGGCATTGCGGTTGTTTTTTATCAAAATAACCTTAATATCTGTCGAAAAATCCTTACGGTATTCGATTGGTATTTCAATTATTCCATTATTGGCATTGGTTCCAAATTCTACAGCCTCCATATTAATACCTCTCTTTGGATAGTATACAATTTTTTTAAAATTTGGCAAATCAGTGAAATGAGCACCTTGAGCTTATCCCCGTCCTCCGGTTATGATTAACTATGCTCCTTAGCGTTAATTTTCCGTCCTGGCTCAAGCCCGAGATAATTCCGGGTCTTCCTTTGCGCTGGTACGGACTTATGTATATCGTAGCTTTTGGCGTCGCGTTCCTGCTTTACAGGCATCAGGTGCGCGAGCGGAATTTTCCCATTACCGACGAGGGCCTTTCCGGCCTTTTCTTTTGGGGCATTCTGGCTTTGATTCTTGGCGCCCGTATTTTTTCTACCCTTGTTTATGAGGGAGATGATTTGTATATCCGCTCACCGTGGCTGATCTTCTGGCCATTCCGCAATAATCAATTTACCGGATTCCAGGGCATGAGTTATCACGGCGGCGTTATAGGCGGCATTATCGCCATCCTTGTTTATTCATGGAAGAAAAAACTTGATTACCGCGAGATAGGCGATATGTTTGCCGCCAGTATTCCGCTTGGATATACATTCGGCAGGCTGGGAAATTTTATCAACGGCGAACTTTACGGCCGTATCAGTAACGCTCCTTTTGCCATGGTGTTTCCGGCGGGCGGCATTGCTCCGGGCTCCAGATATTATTCGCAGATTTTAAGAATTGTAAATGACATGGGCCAAAACTTCGCGCCCGGTTCGGTCATCAATCTGCCGCGGCATCCTTCGCAGCTTTACGAGGCTATTTTTGAAGGCATAGTCCTGTGGGCGATTATATGGTTCTGGCGCAACAGAAAACCGTTTAAGGGATTTTTAATTACCCTCTACCTTACAGGTTACGGCTTTATCCGTTTTATCCTTGAATACTTCCGGGAGCCGGACGCGGATCTGGGTTACCGCATAGAGCTGGTTCCCAATAATCTGCCTCCGCCGCTTGGCCATCCCCTGCTTTCGTTTTCGACCGGGCAGATTCTTTGCTTTGGAATGATTGTGCTGGGAATTGTCTGGGCGGTTATTGCCTCGCGTCTGCCCGATCACGAACCCGTGCGTATATATCCTGACGCGGATGAGCCGCAGCAAAAAAATGCTGAAGAAAAAATGAATGACCGCAACCGGCGCCGTAAATTACGAAGGAAGTTAAAATAATGCGATATTACAGCACAAGAAACAAAAACGAGCCGGTGAATTTTGCCGTGGCGGCTTTGACCGGCCTCGCCCCTGACGGCGGTCTTTATATTCCGCAGGAGTTTCCGCAGTTTTCCAAATCAGTAAAATCGTCTCTTGGAAAAATGACCTATACCGAGATTGCCTTTGAGACAATAAAGCCCTGGGTAATCGATGATATTCCCGCCGGTGTTCTAGAAGATATTGTTAATTCCGCCTATCCCTTCGGCGCGCCTTTAATCGAAGCCTGTGGCCGCAGGGTCCTGGAACTTTTCCACGGCCCCACAGCCGCGTTCAAGGACTTTGGCGCGCGTTTTATGGCAAGGGCTTTTTCGTACCTGCGCCGCGGCGAAACGCGTCCGCTTACAATCCTGACGGCGACATCAGGCGACACAGGCGGAGCAGTAGCGGACGGTTTTTTTGGAACAGAAGGAATTTCTGTGACCGTACTGTATCCAAAAGGCCGCATCTCCGAACTGCAGGAAAAACAAATAGCCGGCCTGGGCGGCAACATTAGCGCTCTGGCTGTGGAGGGCAGTTTTGACGACTGCCAGCGTCTGGTAAAACAGGCGTTCGGCGACAGTGAACTTAAAAAACGTCTGGTCCTTGCTTCAGCCAATTCGATAAATGTGGCGCGCTTAATCCCGCAGACTGTTTATTATACGGCTGCTTCAGGCCGTGTTCTGTCAGGCCATATCGATCCCGACGGCGAAGCAACTCCCAGATTAGGCAGAGGGGCGCTGCGGGGAGATATCCCCGCTGAGGGGGGAAGCGGAGGATTTGCCGTGCAAAGCCGGAGCGGGGGGGGAGACTTCCCCCCTGTAAGGTTCTGTGTTCCGTCGGGAAACTTCGGTAACCTTACGGCAGGACTTTACGCTTATAAAATGGGAGCGCCCATTGGTCATTTTATCGCGGCGGCCAATGCCAACAGAACCGTTCCGGATTATCTGGAATCCGGTAAATATGAAGCGCGGCCTTCAATCGCCACAATTTCAAACGCGATGGATGTGGGCGCGCCGAGCAATTTCGAGCGCATGGCCGCGCATTTTTCCCTGGACGAGATGCGTAATTTGATTACCGGAGTTTCTGTTACCGATGATGAAACCCGGGAGACGATTCGCGAAGTTTTCGATAAAGGTTACTGTCTGGATCCGCACACAGCTGTTGGCTGGCGGGCTGTCAGGAAACTGGAACATTCGCAGAGCGGCTCTGCAGCGGAAAACACGGCCGGAGCCGTTATTGTAAGTACGGCGCATCCGGCCAAATTCAGGGAAGCTCTGGGCCCGCTTGGAGCGCAGGTTCCTGTCCCGCCCTCGCTGCAGAAGGTTATGGAACGCAAAATCGTGACTGTTACGATCAGGGCGGAACTGGACGCGCTTAAGAGCGCGCTTTTATAACGTAATCAGGGAGGAATATATGAAAATAGATCCGTCATTAAAAAACCTTAATGAACTTTTTCCCGCGGACTTTACCGAGGATCAAAAGGCCCGGGCAAAAACTTTGTTTTTAAAAAATTTGGCGCAGCAGGCTCACCGTTTCTACGGGGGTAAAATGCAGACAGTTCCCAAAAGCGGTATTTACGGTTTCAACTGGTTTAACGTTTGGTACACGCCCGGCGTCTCGCAGGTGTCAACTTCCATACGGGACGACAATGATCTGTCCTTCGCGCTTTCCAACCGCGGTAACCTTGTAGCCGTGGTTTCCGATTCGACCAGGGTGCTTGGAGACGGCGACTGCACACCTCCGGGAGGACTCGGTGTCATGGAGGGCAAGGCGATGCTGATGAAGTATCTTGGAGGCGTTGACGCTGTGCCGCTGTGCGTTGATTCCCGCGGCCCTGACGGTAAAAATGATCCGCATAAAATTATCGACTTTGTAAAAATGGTCCAGCATTCATTCGGCGCTATCAATCTTGAGGATATAAGCCAGCCGAATTGTTTTAAGGTTCTTGATGAACTTCGCGAGAGCTGCGATATTCCTGTCTGGCACGATGACGCCCAGGGCACAGCCTGTATTACGCTGGCGGGACTTATCAACGCGCTCAAGCTTGCAGGGAAAAAAATCGAAGACGCAAAAATTGTGCTGCTGGGTGCCGGCGCTTCCAACACCACCATCTCCAGGCTGATTTTTGCCGGCGGCGGCGACCCTGCCAAAATGGTTGTCTTTGATTCCAAAGGCAGCCTCCACCGCGGCAGGGACGACATTAAGAACGACCCCCGCAATTACCGTAAATGGGAAATCTGTGAAAAAACCAACCCGTCCCGGATCCTAACGATGGATGAGGCGATGAAGGGCGCCGACGTATTAATCGCGCTCTCGACCCCCGGCCCCGATACTGTCAAACGTTCCTGGATACGCTCGATGGCGGACAAAGCAATTGTGTTTGCCTGCGCCAACCCGGTCCCCGAGATCTGGCCCTATGCCGCAAAGGAAGAAGGCGCTTTTATCGTGGCGACCGGCCGCGGGGATTTTCCCAACCAGGTAAATAATTCCGTCTGCTTCCCAGGCATTCTCAAAGGCGCCCTGCTTGTACGCGCAAAAAAAATCACCGACGGCATGGCCATTCGCTGCGCCAGGTCTATAGCGGAGTTTTCTGAAAAACGCGGCATAAGTGCGGACAACATAATTGCCACCATGGAAGAAACCGAAGTCTTTGCGGTAGAAGCCGCTGATACAGCCATGCAGGCAATTAAGGAAGGCGTCGCCCGGCTTAACCTTTCCAGGGACGAAGTTTACAAACGCGCCAAAGCCGACATCGAAGCCGCCCGTGCCCTGACCGAAGATCTAAAAAAACTCGGCCACATAAAAGAACCGCCGCAGGCGATGCTGGAAGAGGCGCTGGAAAAAGCTGTCGCGGCGATAAGGAAGTAATGGCGGCGGTAAAATTCATTATAACCGATCTCGATCGCACTTTGTTAAGGGACGATAAAACCATCTCTGAATATACGATCAATGTTTTTGAAAAATGCCGCCAAAAAAACATAAAGATCGCCTTTGCCACAGCCCGTCCCAAAAGAAGTATCGCTGATTATATAGAATCTGTTAAACCTGACGCTGTTATATACATGAACGGTGCGGTTGTAACCGCCGGAGGTTTGGTTCTGCGGAAGCACTTGATTCCGTCACATACCGCCAAACAGATTTTAAAACAGATCGAAAAAAAGTTTCCGGAGTCCACTTTATCTTTTGAAATGGATGATGTGATTTATCCTAATTTTGATTTTATGGAGAAAACCGAAATTATTAAAAAAATCAATTTTGATGATCTCCCGGATCAAGATGCAGAAAAAATAATAATCGGTACTATCTCTGCGGATAAAATCCTGGAATTTAAAAATTATATTCCTCCTGATTTGTATTTGATTATCGATACCGGCCGGTTCGGTTTTATTCTGAATAAAAATGCTTCCAAGTGGGAAGGAATAAAAACTATTGCCGCTTATTTTGGTATTGATACAAATGAAACCGTGGCGTTCGGTGATGATTTAACTGATCTTGAAATGCTTGAAAACTGCGGGATCGGAGTCGCAGTAGATAACGCCGCAGATGAAGTAAAATCACGCGCGGATTTTATCTGCGGCTCAAATAATAATGACGGCGTTGCAAAATGGATAGAAGGATTTAAATCCTTTACTCCCCGATAATAAAATCAGAAAACCCAAGGGAATACCCCATCGGATTCTGCTGGTTATTCGTACGGTTTGATACATCAGCAGATACAGTGCCGCTCAGACCGATTACGCTCAAGTATCCTCCTGTCCGCGCTGCGGGATTTTTAAGCGTGTCTATTATGCTGTACGAAAATACTCCGTGGCCAAGCTGGGGCAGTTCCAGAGACAGCTCGTTCCCCCTGCTTGATGTAAATACATACGCGTTCGTGTTCATCAGCTGGCGGACTATCCGGTTGTTGTCTATTCCGCCGGAGTGGCAGGCGTCGATAAAAATAAGGCGTTTGCCGGGTGTTTCAAGTACGCTGTCTATCTCTTCTCCGGTAATGACATTTGATATCGTTCCGTCCGGATTTCTTACAGCGTCATTGGGCAGGAATTCAAACATCCCGTCTTTGCCGTTCGCCCCGTGTCCCGCCAAAAACAAAAGTATTACATCCCTGGGTCCGGCTCCTTCAAGAAAGCCAAGGTTCTCCCTGATAGTATTAGCTGTAGGTTCCAGCTCTTCCCCGTCGGCAATGAGCAGGGTATTCACCTTCGCATAGTTTTTACCTTCCTGCGCTTTAAAAGACCTGATTATCTCCCTCGCGTCATTGGCGCAGTAATTCAGACTGTTAATGCCATTATCGGTATAGCTGTTAATCCCCACAGCCATTATCCAAAGATTGGGAAGCGCTGGCTTGTAGTCATCTCCGGTCTGCCAGCCAATATTGATGTTTCTTCTGCTTTCTGCATAACCGTTAAACGAAACTACTTCGACGATGTTGTCTCCCGGATCCAGGGCAAGAGGAATAGTAAAGGAGAGGCTTTTCTGGTTACCTGTCACAGTGAGGCTTGCCTTTTCAGCCTGCAAGCCCTGCGCCCCTGCTGCTGCAGCAAGATCATTACCGCCTATCAGGTTTCCGTTCACAAAGATTTTGACGCTCTGAATGGGCTGGTTATCGTCAACAATATTAACCGCCAGATTGGCTTTTCCGTTTATCACGGCTGCTGTAGACGCCTGCAATGTAATGGTTGAAGGGAAAAAGCCAGCGGCATCCTGTATGCTGATATCTCTTTTTGAGGCCGGGTCAGGTTTTCCCGTGAGCCTGGCTTCCACCACATCGGGGTTGTAAAAAACCTCGCGGAAGCTGTCAATACCTGTAACCTTGTTGCCAATACGGACATTGAGGTAGCGGTCTGCCCGCGGAGACGCCGCGTAATAACCGTCCGGGGTAATGCAGATCCATTCACCGTTTATGGCAGAGATCTCTTCTGCCGCGTCATCGTCAACGCCGCGGGAGACGGCGCCGGACATGAAGTCGCTGCCTGAGAAAGAAATGAAGGAGGCTATTTCTTTGCCGGTTTCCTTGTCCCACAGACGGATGGTACCGTCACCTGAGCCGGAGAGGATCTGTGTACCGTCAGGGCTGAAAGC
>WQZG01000044.1 GCA_009780855.1 Treponema sp. | reverse complement strand
TAGGCGGAATTATGAATGTAGGTTATGAAAAAATAATCCTGCTTTATAATAATTTTGTAATGGAAACCGCTGATGTCATTTCGTCTTATGTTTACCGCAGGGGACTGGTAAATGGTAACTGGAGTTTTTCGAGCGCGGTAGGATTATTTAACTCGATCATAAATTTTATTCTTGTTGCCGGAGCAAACAGTATTAGCAGGAAACTGACCGGTAAAGGTTTATGGTAAAATCAATGAAAATTAAACAAAAAAAATCATCCCTGCGGCAGGAAGGTTTTGGATACAGTATCTTTACGGTTTCAAACTATATAATCCTTGGTCTCGCAATTTTGGTAACATTGTATCCTGTTTATTACGTATTAATTGCTTCGTTCAGTAATCCGGCTTCATTAATGGCCGGGTATGGCCTGATGTGGCTGCCAAAATTTCCCCTTACCACGGCAGCCTATAGCATGGTTTTTCGTCATCCTTTAATTCTTTCGGGATACCGTAATACCATGTTTGTTCTTGTTGCCGGTTTAATTTTTAATTTGGCACTTACCTGCCTTGGCGCATATTTTATGAGTTTAAGGAACAGTATCTTAAGACGGCCTCTCTCAATATTTATGATTTTTACAATGTACTTCAGCGGCGGACTCATACCTATTTACCTTAATGTACAGGGGCTGGGACTTATGAATTCACTTTGGGCATTGATTATCCCGGGCGCCATCAATACCTATAATATGCTGATCCTGCGTACAGCTTTTTATGCGGTCCCGGACAGCCTTATTGAAGCGGCAAAACTCGATGGAGTATCGCATTTACAGATACTTACAAAAATATTTTTACCCCTCTCCTCCGCTACACTGGCGGTAATGGTTTTATATTACGCAGTAGGCCATTGGAACGCCTGGTTTTATTCCTCTGTCTTTATTCAAACTCCATCAAAATATCCGCTGCAGCTTATCCTTAGAAATATTCTTCTGCTGAACCAGAATCTGGATTTCCAGGCTGCAGCTGCAAATGATAGTGTGTCGGCGTTATTGTCGGAGACTATCAAGTACGCGCTCATCGTCGTATCTACCGCACCTATTTTGATACTTTATCCATTTCTGCAGCGCTTTTTCAATAAAGGTGTTTTGATTGGAGCCATCAAAGGATAAGCAGCAGCAGATTAATTCCAGTATCAGCCCTGATATTATACTTTACTTTCAATGTCATAATTCTTTATAATAATCATACAGGACTCTACTAAAATTATGAACAATAAGCTTTACAATTTTTTTGACAAACTGCTGGCCCGGCCCATCATTGCCGTCATCATTATCGCAGGCATTACAATTTTTTTTGCCTTCCAGCTTCCCAGGGCGCAGCTGGACAATAACAACATCCGTTTTGTCCCGGTGAACGACGAAGCCCGTATAACTTCCAAATATATAGATGATACCTTTGGTTCGTCGCTCTTTATCCTCATAGGGCTGGAAAGAAAATACGGCGATGTCTTCGATCCTGGCTTTTTAAACCGGATTAGGGATTTTAACAGCAGGATGGGAGATATACAAATTGCCGGTAATGTTAACTCCATCGTTTCTTCGGATTACATTTTCGCGCAGGATGCATTGTATCCCGGTGAGCCGCCTTCCATAACCGTACAGAAACTGGTCGGCGATGATTTTACCGGAACCCCGGAGGAGATTGCCGTCCTTAAACAGCGGCTGCTTTCCTGGGACATTTACCGCCGGGCCCTGATTTCCGATGATTATACTTCCACTCAAATTATGGTGCCGCTCAATATAACCAGCGAGCAGGCAAGCAGTCCGGAGGTAATAGACCAGTTCAGTCAAATCCGGGATATAGCCAAGGAAATGTTTAAGGGTTACGCGGATGTTTATGTAACGGGGATTCCGATAATCAGCGCCACCATTAACGAGGCCATGCGCAGCGACCTAATCACAATGATCCCGATCGTAATACTTGTTGTACTTTTAATCCTTTTTTTCTCGTTCAGAAACATTACTGCCGTAATATTGCCCCTTATTGCTGTCGCGGTTGCGGTAATATGGTCTGTAGGAGCAATGCCGCTTGTCGGTATCAAGCTGTCGGTTGTTTCGTCGGTGCTTCCTGTAATATTGGTGGCTGTAGGCAGTTCCTACGGTATACATATAGTCCTGCGCTACCTTGAAGGAACAAGGGGAATTGCCGAAATGAGCCGGGCAGAAAACCGGGTTCTGGTACTTTCCATACTTGGTGAAATCGGCAGAGCTGTATTTCTCGCGGCCATCACTACAATAGCCGGGTTTATTTCATTTTGCTTTACATCGGTAATGCCCATACGTGAGTTTGGCTATTTTTCCAGTTTCGGCGTTTTAATTTCATTTATTACCGCTGTAACTTTGATTCCAGCTCTTTTAATACTCCGCGGTCCCAAATTAAAGAAAATCAAAAATTCCGGCGGAGTCAGGCGGACTCCGGAAATGGATTCAGTTATCGCCGGTTTCTTTACCCGCATAGCGCACAGGAAAAGCGCGGTAATTTTTATTGTGGTCCTTGTTGTCCTTTTTTCCATCTGGGGAATTTCAAAAGTTGTAATCGATAATATTTTTGTCGAATATTTTAAAACTACCACGGATATTTACCGTTCGGATGAGTTTATAAGGGAAAAATTCGGCGGATCAAAAATTGTAAGCGTGGTAACAAAAACAGACAGTACGGAAGCACTGCTAATGCCCGATGTCCTCCTTGCAGTTGATAAGCTCGCAGAATATCTGGATACCAATGTCCCGGAAGTAGGCAAGGTTATGGGCTTTACCGATCTGGTAAAACGGATAAACCAGGTTTTTAATGCCGATGAAAGCCCTGACGGTCTGCGCCCGGCTGCGCCGGTTAATACTGACACAGGCGGATTTGGTTTTGGGGATTTTGGTACAGGCGGATTTGATACAGGCGGCTTTGGATTTGGCAGCCCGGAAATTGGTGACTTCGGATTTGGCAGCCAGGATACCGGTGACTTTACTCCGATGGATAATACAGAATTAAAATCAGACAGCTCCGTATTTACCGCGCAGAATTCTGCTAACACAGACCGGGCCGCTGCAATTGATACAGAAAAGCTTGTAACACTTTTGCGGGAAGCTGCCAGTTCCGGAAAGAACCGTTCCATGGATGCGGGCGAACTGGTCAGGGAACTGGAAAAACTGATAAATTACGAAGGGGCCTCTTATTACGAAATTCCGGCCGATCCATCGCGGTACGGTAAAACTACACCCGATGAACTTTCACAGCTTGTCGCCAATTACCTTGTATTGCTGTCCGGGAACATAAGCGAATATGCCAATGACCCGCTGTCGCCTACTGCCATAAAAACTACCGTACAGCTTCGCACTCTGGGCGACAAGGATACAGGCGGCGCAATAGATAAAATCCGAAATTATATTTCCGTGAACTTTCCCAAAACTGTAGATACCATAATAGGCGGAACAGCCATGGTGGAAAGTTCGCTCAACAGGCTGGTTGTGCAATCTCAAATCAGTTCAGTAGTAGTTTCAATTCTGGTAGTTTTCTTTTTGGTCGCGCTGACTTACCGTTCGTTTACTGCCGGCATTGTTATTATTGCGCCGCTTTCCATAGGTATACTTTTTAACCTGGCAATTATGGGTTTTGCCGGAATCAAGCTTAATATCGGAACTTCCATGATGGCCAGTCTTTCCATGAGCATAGGGATCGATTATACCATCCACTATGTCGAAGCGTATAAACGGGAATACCTGGCGGCGAACGGACAGGGAGACTTTTTGTTCAAAACATTTACCTCATCGGGCAAGGCCATACTGGTCGATTCAATTTCGACCGGGGCAGGTTTTGCCGTTCTGGTTTTTTCGCAGTTTGTCATGCTCCAGGATCTTGGTTTCCTTATTGCCCTTGCCATGCTTTCAAGCGCCCTGGTTGGTCTGACGGTTATTCCGGTTCTGCTTTCAACGCTTAATCCAAAGTTTATAAGAAGAGGCTTATGAAAATTTTTTACCACGAACCTCACGGACAGTACACGAACGTGCAGGAAAAACAATTGCTAATTATGCGGAGGTATTTTAATGTTTAAAAAAATAACATTGGCTGCGTTTGCAGTATTAATCGCAAGTCAGTTGTTTGCCCAAACAATCACACAAAGTCCAACGGACGCCTCGCGTCCAATGGACGCGGCAAGCATCGTTGAAAAGTCACGCAGCAGGATTACCGCAGATACCATCAGTACGCGTTCAAAAATGGTAATTACGGCAAAGAACGGTACGGTTACAGAACGTTTAATTGATCAGTATTCAAAAAAAGACAGCAAGGGAAATAACCGCGCCTTGATTGTGTTTCAGTCACCGGCTGCTGTGCAGGGCACGCGTTTTTTGACAATAGAAAATCCGGGCAAGGATAATGATCAGTGGATTTTTTTACCGAGCCTGGGTAAAGTCAGACGCATAGCGGCTTCGGAAGGCTCCGGGAGTTTTATGGGCACCGATTTTTCCTACGATGATATTTCTTCCGCGGACCGGGAAGCAGATCTGGATAATCATAAACTGCTGCGCGAAGAAAAATTAAATAACAACGATTGTTATGTTATTGAATCAACGCCAAAAGATTCCAGCTACCAGTACTCGAAGATGATCCAGTGGATTGATAAAAATAATTATGTAACATACAAGATCGAACTCTATGATAAAAAAGGAGTTCAGGTAAAACTGCTGGAAATACTGGAATTACAGGAAGTCCAGGGCAGGCTTGCATTTATGGTCACAAAAATTTCCACACTGGCAGCCGGTACGTCTACATCATTAAATGTACAAATTTTAAAATATGATGATCCGATACCGGAAGGCGTCTTTACAACAGAATATCTTGAAACAGGAAGGGCAAGATGAAAGAATTGAAAATGAAGAACAGAGTACAGGTATTTTGGTATCAGGGCTGCCGGCAGATTGCATTAAGCCTGATTTTTATTGCGATCCTTTTGTCTGCGCCGGTTAAAATCAAAGCGCAGGGGTTTGGCTTTGGCGATGACAAGGAAGCGGGCAATTCTGGAAATGCCGTGCAGAGCAGCCCGCTGACAATCGGCGGAGAAGTCAATGCGGAACTCAAGGGATTTTTTAATGATTTTTCTGCGGCAGATAAATTGCAGTTGGGTAATATTTTTAACGGGAAACTGAATTTTTCTGTCTCGGGTTCTTCGGCCGATGCGGTCATTAAACTAAAACTGGCGCCGGTATTTGGATCACCGGTATCGCCTTTAAGCATTGACGAAGCTTACGGCCGTGTTTTCTTTGGACCGGTCAATATAGAAGGAGGCCTGCGCAAGCTGAGCTGGGGCAGAGCCGACAGTTTTGGTCCGCTGGATGTAATTAACCCTCTGGATTATTCGGATCTAAGCGCAATGGGTGATCCGCAGAGTATTAAAATATCGCGGCCCCTTTTGCATTTTACCTGGAACTTGAATTATTTTTCAAAAGTAGAAGCCGTCTTTGTACCCTGGTTTGAAGGCCACAGATTTGCCGGCGCCGGGCGCTGGGCGCCGGAGCAGATAGCTTCGATGCCATCGTCAATTGCAGGCGGATTGCTATTTCAAATAAAGTACGGTCTGCTTTTACCATTTTCACCATTATTGCCTATCATAAAACCGGCTCTTGATAACTGGTCAAACGGACTGGACCTGGATAATTTTTTTACACAGAGTTACAATACATTTGATTATGCCCAGGCTGGTTTGCGGTTCACGACAAGCATAGGACCCGCGGATTTTGGAATTCAGTATTATTACGGAAGGCTGCCCCGTCCTGCCTATAATATTGATTTAACTTCTTTTGTAAGTTCTTTTTATACTTTAATTCCTTCCAGCGAAATAGATGATGTTGATACATCGCTGATAAAAATTAATGTAGCTTATAATCCCTACCATCAAATCGGCGTTGATTACGCGCAGGTAATCGCGGGATTTAACGTGCGCGCAGAAGCAGGCGCCAACATTACTTCAGATCTGGACGGAACTGACGGCTCCGTGTATAACCCGTCGCTGGTCTGGAGCCTTGGTTTTGACCGTGATTTATTTTGGGGAATTAATTTAAACGCGCAGGGTACAGGCAGTATTATCCTGTTTCATGACAAAATCAATTCAGATCCGCTTAAGGACACCCAGGCCGGTAAGGATCTTACCTCGACGCGGATTACAATGATACTTTCCAAAAAATTTCTGATGGATCAACTTGAAATTAAAGCCACAGGCCTTTGGGGAATTGAAGACAAGGACTTCCTTGTAATGCCGGGTATTACCTGGTCGCATGACAGTGTTACAGCCGGAATTTCGGCAGGGTTTTTTCTGGGTGACATCAAGGGCGAACTTGGCCAGTACCGCGATAATAATTATCTCAAAATTTCGCTGGGGTATCAGTTCTGATTCTTGTTCTGATTTAGCTTTGGGGTACCGCGGTCTGAGGTACCCCTGTTCCGTTCCAACTCAAGGGACAATTCCTCGGCTAGATACCCGTCGCTGCGGCAGTGCATATCGGAAATCCCCTGTGTTATTTGCGTGTATAACTGCGATTTATAAAACACATCAAGGGCCTGCCGGAGCGGTACATTTTCATATGCAGCGTAACCTTCCACAACATGTGCGCATTTATGCATTACTAGGGTCCGGTTTGCGATCATTTTATCTGCTCCGAACCGCAAAAAAACAAATAATTATCCATTAGCGGCTGGTTCTTAAAACAATATTGGAAATTAGGTTTGTTAAACCTAAGCCGTCCAATAGCTTCATCCGCTCCGATAATATTATCAAAATATAACTGGAGTGTATCAAAAACCTTGTCATTGGCAACACCGCCTATTACAAGATCCCAGCCTGAATCATTTGGTTTTCCAAGTCTGCAGGCTGTGACAAAATCAAGCCATTCCCTGGTATGGCTGTCAAATTCAAGGATTTTAACCTCCGGAGGTAATTTTTCGCCGGCTTTGGATAAAAAATTGTATTGTGAAATATAGGCAGTACCGTGCTGACTTAAAAATTTTTTCGACCAATCCGCTGCCTGGGATTTAAGCGGTGTGAGATAAAATCCCCTGCCAAAATCTGTCCGCAGCCTTGAAAATGACAAATCCGGCTTTTCAATAACCGAAAATGAGCCGTGGTACAATATCACCGCAGGACTCCCCGCTTGCGCATAAGTTCCTTTATTTCACAGACAATATAGTCTCTGCCCTGGGTGTGAAGCGGAACATAACAGGGTATTATATATGTATCCAGAATATCGCTGTCCTCTGTCAGCATTTTGTAAACGATATCACCGGTTAAGCATAAATCATCCGCAAGTGCTTCAATGCAAAAAACAGCGAAAAAAGATTGTTCAGGTGTTATTGCAGTTTCGGTCATGTTCTTTTTATACAATGAATCACTTAAATAGAATAGATATCTTCAAGAGAAATTAATTGTATGTTATTGTCCTCCTCTGCTATTTTTCGCAGACTATCCGAAAATCCGCCTTTGGCAAAAATAAAATAATATTTTTTATTAAATTGTTTAAACATTTCAGCTTTTTGTTTTAAATTATGAAAAACATCTGCCCCTATAATATCTTTCCATTTACATTCACCAAAGATCGCAGTTTTACCGCTTATCGCCACCATGTCAATTTCCTGCTGCTTCTTTTCCAGCGGATTATTACCCCACCATCTGCCGATGCTGTCAAAGACAAATGGCAGAGCCATAACCTTGTTTTGCCGTTTCATATATTGAATACAGATATCTTCAAATATGAATCCCATATAATCTGAAAGCTGAGGATGAATTTTTTCCCTGTATATATACCCTGACATTCCGGATTCAATATTCGTAATGTTATTCAATACAAACCGGTACCAAAATTTGAGCATATTATCAGACAGCCGGTAAAGACTGTTGCGTTCCTGAGCATTAATTACCGGAAATTCTTTTTTTATCAGATGCAGGGCTATCAATCGGTTCAGATATTTGCTGATCTTGTTATTTTCTTCTCCAGAGATTACTGCAATTTCATTTTGTCTTGTTGCGCCGCCCGCTATTGACTTAATAATGGCATTATATACTGATGGTTCCCGCAGTTCCTGCATCAGCAGATTGCGGGGTTCTTCGTAAAGCGTCCCGTTTTTTATCAGAAATTCATTGATAATACCGTTTTCAATACTTCCATGAGATTTTAGCCGGTACAGATAAAGCGGTATACCGCCTGCAGCTCCGTATGCGACTGCTTTTTCCTCATTGCTGAATAATTCAAAAAATAAGGCGCTTTCATAATAATCAAATGGTTCAATTTTAAATTGTGCATTCCTCCTGCCGTACAGCGGACTCTTGCTCCCAAGTACCTGATTTTCCATAAAACTCATTGAACTTCCGCAAAGTATAAGGGTTATATTTGTGTTTCTGAATATGCCGTCAATATTTTTCTGCAATATTGATGAAATCGCCTTGTTCGCATTGGCCAAATACGGAAATTCGTCTATAAACAAAACCAGTTTTTGCTTTCCTGACTGTTCCGCTATATATCCCAATGCCTTATCCCATGAATCAAATGATGACAGGTATTTTTTTGCCGCGCTGTATTTGGCCAATATGGCTTCACTGAACGCTTCCAGGTTTAATTTATTGTTTTGTTCAAACGCCATAAAACTGATGTTTGGCTTGCTGCCGTCTTCGATAAACTTCTGGATTAATGATGACTTACCGACCCGGCGTCTGCCGTAAACGACAATGAACTTAAACCCTGTTCTTCTATACAGGAGATTTAACTCTTTTAATTCATTATCTCTTCCGTAAAATTCAAACTCCGGATCTGACATGGAACCTCCAAAATCAACTACTCTAAAGTAGACTACTCAAGAGTAGTTTAAACTGGTTTTCGCAAAAAAACAAGCTTTTGTGACTGCAGCTATATAATTTACAAAATTATCTGTAAATTATATAGCAGTACATACGTTATTTTGATATACTGGAAAAGATGCGCGTAATTATAGTCGGAGCCGGACAGGTAGGAACCCAGCTGGCCCGTCAGCTTACAGAAGAAAAACACGATGTCGCCGTTATCGAGTCCAATGAGGAGAGGGCGCGCCATGTGTCAAACCGCCTGGACTGCATGGTGCTTCATGATGAAGGAAATTCCGTCAGCGCCCTGGAAGAAGCGGGTATCGGGAACGCTGATGCGCTTGTCTGTGTTACAGGTTCGGATGAGGTAAATATTGTTATCTGCAGTCTGGCGGCAAGGTACCAGGATCTTGTAAAAATTGCCAGAGTAAGGAACGAGGAATACATTCAAAAAAATTTCCGGTACAGATCCGGCGATAAAAACAACGTTCAGCTTGGAATTGACTATTTTATCCAGCCGGACGCCGAGGCCGCCAGGACCGTACTTGACGCGATAGGGCACGGAGCCGTAGGCAATATAATTTCATTTTCCGGTACGCATTATATGCTGGGATCCATTGATATACTGCCGGGTTCATCCTTTGACGGATTGGTATTAAAGGACTTTCATACTTTAATGACAGAAGAAAGCCTGGTAACTCTTGTCGAACACAGGGGAAGCCGGATTATTCCGACCGGAGCTACAAAACTGGAAGCCGGCGACCGGATCTACCTTTTATCCAGGGAAGATTATCTTTCCTGGGGATTCAAACTTGCCGGCCACAGGGAAAAACCAATCAGTAAAATCGGGATCATCGGCGGAGGAAGACTTGGCGCATTGATCGCATCCGGTATCTTCGGCGCGGACTTAAGCGATCAGGAGGATGATCCGGAAAGACCAAAAAGCAAAAGTTCGGTATTTACTTTTTTAAAAAGCCTGGGCCCCAGAAGATTTTCCAAAGTTGTAATCATCGAACAGAATAAAAACATCTGCAAGGAACTGGCCGACAGGTTTCCGGAGGCGGTTGTACTCAACGAAGACATATCTGATGAGGGCTTTATTGCCGAGGAGCAGATGGATAACCTGGACCTTATTATCGCTTCGACCAGCCACCAGGAACTTAATATAGTTACCGCCGTTTATTTAAAATCCCGGGGAGTCAGAAGGGCGATTGCAATGGTCAACAATACGGGCCACGCGGCCATTGCCGGGCGTTTGGGAGTGGATGTGGTTATTCCGATCAAGTCGGTCGTGATCGATTCCATTATGTCCAGATTAATCGGCCGCAATGTTAAAGGGGTTCACAGTTTTGCGGAAGGCTCCCTCATAATATTGACCATTGACATCAGCCCCGGCTGCAGGGCGGAAGGCTCGTCGCTTAAGGAATTTGATCTGCCGGAAGGCGCCCTGGTTATGCTTGTCAAATGCGGAGACGAAAAGGATTTTATACCGGGCGGAAGTTATGTATACACTGCCGGACATCAGCTTATTCTGATTACACGCAGCGGCACAGAAACAGAAATCGAAAAAATATTTGATACGGATGAATCGCGGCAGCAGGAGTCAGACGGTCAGTCATGAAACGCAAGGCAATACTCAAGCTGTTGTTTTTCCTCATACTGATGTACGCGCTCGCCATGATTTTTCCCCTGGGCATAGCGGTATTTTTGGGTGAGGCAGAAATGATCCGCGGCTTTGCGGTTACAATAACAATTGCCGTAGCTGCGGCCCTGCCGGTATATCTTCTGACCAGAAAGACCGCGATACGTTTTACGGCCAAAGACGGATTTATGCTCGTGTTTCTGGCCTGGGTTATGGCTTCGGTAACAGGCGCCCTGCCCTACTGGATATCCCGCTGCATACCCGGTTTTACAGACGCGGTTTTTGAAAGTGTTTCCGGTTTTTCAACTACCGGCACTTCGATAATCGCAGACCTGGACATAATGCCGCGATCGCTGATTTTTTGGCGGGCCGAAACACACTGGCTTGGCGGCATGGGCATGGTCGTACTTACTGTCGCGCTGTTTCCTTTTCTGGGTATCGGAGGTTTCCAAATCCTCAAGGCCGAATTTAACGGTCCTGAAAAAGAAAGAATCACACCAAAAATCACAGAGACCGCAAAAATTTTATGGCTTCTCTATGTAAGCCTTACATTTATTGAAACAATATTATTGGTAATTGCCGGCATGACCTGGTACGACGCGATCATCCACGCGTTTTCGACCATGGGCACAGGCGGTTTTAGTTCACGCAACAACGGGCTGGCCTACTGGAATTCTCCGGCAATAGTCTGGATAGTTTCTGTCTTTATGCTTATAGCCGGTTATAACTTTACGTTAATTTACCGGCTGCTGCAGCGCAAATGGAAAGATGTCTGGTACTCAAGCGAAGGAAGAGCCTACATCGGCATCATTGTCATTTCAACTTTGATTACCACTGTATCGGGATCATTAACCGGCAGGGCCGGCAGCAGCACAAATTTAAGAAACGGATTTTTTTATACGGTCAGTGTACTGACCACAACAGGTCTGACTGCGGGAGGCCAGTCATTGCTGACCCCGCTCGCAAAAGCCGCCTTATTCTGCCTTATGTTTATAGGAGGATGTTCCGGATCTACTGCCGGCGGTGTAAAGGTAATCCGCCATGTAGTGCTTTTTAAACAGGCAGGTAATGAAATAAAAAAAATCATTTATCCGCAGGGAGTATTCTCGGTAAGGCTCAACAACAAGGTAGGCCGCAAGGATGTGGTTTACGGTGTAGCGGGATTCATCGTCATGTATTTCGCAGTTACAATAGCAGGCGGTTTAATAATAGCCGGCTCCGGACTCAATCATATTGACTCTTTTAACATGGCCCTGTTAAGCTTGGGTAATTTTGGGATCGATCCTGTAACTTTTGATTCGGTAACGTCAATAATAAACCTTCCGAATTACGCAAAATGGACGATTTCATTTTTAATGCTGACAGGACGTCTGGAGCTGTGGACGATTTTTGTCTTCTTTTCCAGGGAATACTGGCAATGAATAATTGCCTTGCAATAAATTTCCTGGCAATGAATAATTGTCCGTATTGAAGCACGGGGGTAAAAAAATGACATGTTTATTTGAAAAAAAAGAAAACCGGCTTATCTACCGTTATGACGCTGAGCGTGTCTGGATAGAACCGTGGGGTGAAAACAGCCTCAGAGTCCGTGCTTCCAAAATGGCGGAAATGCCTGCATCACAGATAGATGACTGGGCTTTGATGGCTCCAAAGATGAGCAACTGTACAATTACAATACATGAAGAAGAAGCTTCAATTGCAAACGGAAAAATAAAACTTGTAATTCAAAAAACAGGAAAAATTTTTATCTATAATCAAAAAGGCCAAAAAATACTGGAAGAATTTATCAGGAACCGCCGTGATATCAATGCCGATTACTGCAGCGCCCTTGATATAGAAAACCGGGAATTCAAACCTATAATCGGCGGCGACTATGAACTTGCTTTGCGTTTGGAATCCATATCTCCCGATGAAAAAATTTTTGGCATGGGACAGTACCAGCAGCCATGGCTGAATTTAAAAGGATGCACACTCGAGCTGGCGCAGCGGAATTCACAGGCGTCTGTTCCGTTTATGATTTCCAGTCTTGGATACGGTTTCCTCTGGAATAATCCGGCTGTCGGAAATGTCACATTCGGGAAAAATATAACGGTCTGGGAAGCAAGATCTACAAAAAAACTGGATTATTGGATAACTGCCGGAGACGATCCGGCAGAAATCGAAGAAGCCTATGCAGGAGCAACAGGCACTGTTCCGATGATGCCTGATTTTGCGATGGGTTTCTGGCAATGCAAGCTGCGTTATCAGACACAGGAAGAACTCCTAGGTATTGCAAGAGAATATAAAAAGAGAGGCCTACCAATTTCGGTTATAGTAATTGATTTTTTCCACTGGCCGTTACAGGGTGAATGGAAATTTGATCCAGTATACTGGCCGGATCCTGATGCGATGATCGCGGAATTAAAAGCGATGGGCATTGAACTGATGGTTTCGGTCTGGCCTACAGTTGACAGAAGAAGCGGGAACTGGAACGAAATGGTTGAACGGGGTTTGCTTGTCCGCACGGAACGCGGTTACAGAATCGGGATGGATTTCCAGGGTAATACAATTCATTTTGACGCGACCAATCCGGAAGCCAGATCATATGTCTGGGAAAAGGCAAAAAAGAATTATTACGATCGCGGAATAAAAGTCTTCTGGCTTGATGAAGCGGAGCCGGAATACGCGGTATATGATTTTGATCATTACCGTTATCATCTTGGCCCGGATATACAGGTCGGCAATGTCTTCCCTGCAATGTACGCAAAAACATTTTTTGACGGCATGAATGCAGCAGGCCAAAAAAACATTATCAACCTTCTGCGCTGCGCCTGGGCCGGGAGCCAGCGTTACGGTGCACTCGTTTGGTCCGGCGATATCCATTCGAGTTTTTCAACCCTGCGGAACCAGCTGGCTGCCGGATTAAATATGGGAATAGCCGGCATTCCCTGGTGGACTACCGATATCGGCGGATTCCACGGCGGTAACATTAAAGATCCGGCTTTCCACGAACTTTTGGTGCGCTGGTTTGAATGGGGCTGCTTTTGTCCGGTAATGCGTCTGCACGGCAACCGCGAACCAATAAAACCGCAATACGGAACTACAGGCGGCGCAACCTGCCGTTCGGGAGCGGACAATGAAGTCTGGTCATACACTGACGAAGTGTATGCAATTTGCAAAAAATATCTTTTTATACGGGAAAGTTTAAAACCGTATATTTCTGAATTAATGAAATCCGCGCACGAAAAAGGAAGTCCTGTAATCAGACCGCTCTTTTATGAGTTTCCGCAGGACAGTAAAGCATGGGAAACAGAAAACGAATACATGTTCGGCCCAAATTATCTGGTCGCTCCTGTATTGTATCCGAATCAAAGGGATCGTGAAATATACCTGCCGGCAGGCGCCAATTGGACCTGTGTATGGACCGGAAAAACTTACGGCGGCAACAGCCGCATTACGGTACCTGCGCCTCTGGATGTCATTCCTGTATTTTCACGAGACGGCGCAAGACTTGGTTAATTAATTCAGGACAGATGTTTTTTTCCAGGCTGAAGATATTAATTCCGGAGGATTTAATAATTTTATGAAAACAAAATTAACAATTGACAAGCAAAAATTAAAAATTAACGGGAAATTAATTTACAGCGAAATTGAGGGAAATTCTGTTGATGTACACGGTCTTATGATGAATGCGCGTTTTATCCAGGGAATATTTGATGATAAGGAAAATCCGCAAAAATATGCCCGTTTTGGATGGAAACAATGGGATCCGGAGCGCCATACCGATGAGCTGATAAAAGCTTTGCCCCTTTGGTATTCATACGGATTAAGGGCATTTACAGTCGGGCTGCAGGGCGGCATGCCTGTTTTTACCATTGAAAATTCAGCCATAAACAACAATCCGTTCAGTGATGACGGACTAAAAATTGATCCTTCATACCTTAACAGGCTGGACAGACTTATACGCGCGGCCGATGAGATTGGCATGATTGTAATTGTAAGTTTATTCTATCAGGGACAATCCCCCAGAATGAAAACCGGAACAATAATGATGAACGCCGTAAAAACCGCTTCTCAATGGTTAAAAGATCAAAACTATACAAATATCATTATCGAAATTGCAAATGAACATACTGTCGGGAATTTTAAAAATCGTCCTGTTATCTGCGATCCGGAAAGTATTATTACGCTGATGGAAATTTCCAGACAGGCATCCGGCGGTATACCTGCGGGCTGCAGCGAGGGCGGTGCGGAAATGAACATTGAAGTTGCCCGCGCAAGCGATATTATTCTTATTCATGGAAACAACGCGCGCCGGCAGAGTTATTGTAATTTCATTAAAAAAGTTAAATCCTGGACACTTAACAAGCCTATTGTATGCAACGAAGATTCACCCTGTTTTACAAATCTTGATGTTGCAATAGACACTCAAACATCGTGGGGTTACTACAATAATCTGTCCAAACAGGAACCGCCGGCGGATTGGGGAATCGCGAATGCAGAAGACCTTTTTTTTGCGCGCAGGATGGCAGGCAGACTTGGAATTAAAATACCTAAGTTACCGGAAGAGGAACAATATATTCTTGATGGTGTAACCGGCAGGTATGAACTGAATGGCGAGAGGTGGGTTAGGCTAAGCGCCGAGTATCCGGAATTAATTAATTATGTTGATTTTTTTCAAAATGGAAAATTTATTGACAGAGCTTACGATGAACCTTTTTATGTAAATTTTACCAATACATGGACACAATCAGGTTATAAAACCCAAACCGGAGATATTTGGAACGCAAATATTTATTTGCTGGACGGCAGAGTACTGGAACGAAAAGTTAAGGCAGAATAATATTTAATTACATTTGTCCCGATACATATTTATTGATTATTTTTTTTACACAGCATAACTTCTGCTCAATTCGTTTCTGGAAGCAGCCTGATCATCAAGGGCCTTTGTTTCCTCTGCAAAGATTGTCTTGCGGTAAGCGGCAGCCTGCTTGTCTTTTAATTTATCCAGGACTTTTCTGTCCCTGGACGCCTCAATGTAGCGGGAGCGGCAGGATTCCACCACAAGTTCTGCCCTGGCAGCTTCGGCGAGCAAATGTTCTTTCTGCATATCCAGCCTGGTTGTATACATCATGTATGAACGGATCATCGCGCCGTTACCTGCAAACATATCACCGGAGCGGATCCGTTCCTCGGCAACTGTGCGTATATTCCGCTCGATTTCAGAAAGAACCCCTATTGCCTTGCCCAGCTCTATCTCTGTTTCCTGTTCGCGGAACTTGCGCAGGGATAAAACTTTTTCCAGATTGAACGAAAACTTCTTCATTTTTTAATTATAAATCTATGAGCGGCAAATCAATATCGTCCATGGACGGCGCGGCAGCGGCTTCGGAGAAAACCGAGGCCTCGGTGACGGTCCCGGCTTCTGGAACTGCGGCTGCGGATACTGCGGCAGCGTCCGGATTAACGGCTTCAGGGACTGATGCAGCTGCTTCCGGGTCAGCAGGAATTATTTGCCCGGAATCATCTTCATCATAATATTCGTCATCGCCGGAATCAGCCAAATTAATTTTTGCTTCCTTAACAGGAGGCGTTTCCATTTCTTCAGCGGGAATTTCTATGCCAGAAATCTCAGCCATTGTTTTGAGGGTATCGGCAAGCGGAGCCCTGTCCTCTACGGTCTGGGTCAAAAAGTTTTCCAGCGCTTCGCGTTTGGAAATCGCCTGATCAATCTGCAGGTTGGAACCTTCCTTGTAGGCGCCGACATTTATTAAATCTTCGGCCTCGGCATAAACGGCCAGGTGGCGGCGCAGAAGGCCCGCGGCTTTTTGGGTCTGGGGTCCGCTGACAGTTGAAGCCAGACGGGAGATGCTGTCCAGAACGTCAATCGCCGGATAATGGTAATGGCGGGCCAGGTTGCGGGAGAGCACAATGTGGCCGTCCAGGATTCCGCGCACGGTGTCGGCTACTGGTTCGTCAAGGTCATCGCCGTCAACCAGGACCGTATAAATTCCGGTAATGGTTCCCTTTTCCGAAGTTCCGCAGCGCTCAAGGAGTTTTGGCATTGAATCAAACATGCTGGGCGGATAACCGCGGGTCGCCGACGGCTCACCGGATGCCAGGCCTATTTCGCGCTGGGCCCTTGCGAAACGCGTAATGGAATCAAACAAAAGCATTACGTCAAGACCCTGGTCGCGGAAATATTCGGCAATGGCTGTAGCGACATAGGCTCCCCTAAGTCTGCTTAAGGGAGGCGAATTTGACGGAGTTACGACAATAACGCTTCTGGCAAGCCCATCCGGTCCAAGGTCTTTGGCAATAAAGTCGTTGAGTTCCCGGCCGCGTTCGCCGATCAGGGCGACTACGTTGACATCGGCGTTTGTGTTGCGCGCGATCATTCCAAGCAGCGTGGATTTCCCTACCCCGGAGCCGGAAAAAATTCCGATACGCTGCCCACGGCCTATGGCAAGCATTCCGTCAATGGCGCGCACTCCGGTGCATAACCTTTCGCTTATGCGTCTGCGGTTTACCGGGTTGGGCGGGCTGGCCATTGCCGGGTATTTGTCGGCCGTTTCAATACCGCCCTTGTTGTCCAGCGGTTTCCCAAGCGGATCAAGGACGCGGCCAAGCAGTTTTGGAGTAACACCGACTTCAAGCCGCGATCCGGAGGCTATTACACGGCAGCCAATTTCCAGGCCGTCGGTTTCTTCATAAGACATAAGCTGAACGGTTTCGGCATGAAGCCCGACGACTTCGGCCATAATTGTTTTTTTATTAAACGAAGGTATTTCTATTTTACAGATTTCGCCGATTACCGCCTGGGGGCCGCGGCTTTCGATTAAAAGGCCGTGTACCCTGTTGACACGGCCGACACATTTTATCGGATCGGTTTTGTCTGTAGTTTCAAAATATTTATGAAAACCGGCATACAGGGGAACTCCCTTTTTATTGATTCCGGTTTTTTTTTCTTTTACAGCTATGGCGGCATCGGACATCTTAATTACCTTCCGCAGGGGCGGCTTTGGATTTGGATTTTATCGGCGAAATGTCCAGTATCCTGGTTTCAAGTTCCTTGAGCTGGCTGGAAATTCTGGCGTCAATTTCGCCGTAGTCGGTTTCGATAATGCAGCCGCCCTGGTCAATTGTTGAATCTTCGGCAATCTGAATTCCTTTTGCCCCTTCAACCAGTTTAATAAAATCTTTTGTATGTTCGGTGGTAAGTTTTAAATCCGCAAGGTTAACCCTAATCGTAATGTTCCCACGGTCTTTAACTTTGCGCAGGGCCTGTATTACGTTGGGGACTATTATGTTTTTCTGGTTCTCCGAGATTACCTTGATTACCTTGCGCGTAATCAATAAAACCAGATCGACAATCTCCTGTTCGGTCTCACCCAGGATGTCGGCGCGCTTGTCGTTGGCCCGTTCCAGTATGGTCTGGCAACGGCGTACAAGGCGTTCAACCTCGGCATGGCCTTCCATGAAACCGGTTTCACGCCCGGCTTCGCGGCCTTTTTCTTCCGCTTCCGCCAGTTCTTTTTCAAAAGCTGCCCTTGTATCCGTCTCAATCTGAACTGCCTTTGTGTGGGCCGCGGCGATTATTTTTTCAGCTTCTTCCTGTGCCTTAAGCTTGCTTACCTGCGCTTCGTCCGATTGTTTTTTTACCAGCCTAAATGCTTCGTCTTCGGCGTTCTTGATTATCTGGCGCGATTCTGCCTCGGCAGATTCTATAAGCGCGGCTTTTTCGGTTTCCCAGCGCACCCTAAAGGCGTCGGCTTCGTTCCTTAAATCCTGCGCGGTCGGGCCGTCGTATTCTTCAATTTCCTCGCCGGATTCTTCTTCTTCCGGAGCAATTACCGCGAGATGGGACAGCTCCGGAAAAGCTGTAGGAGAATCAAGTACTATTTTTTTGGGCAGAACTTCAAGTTCGCCGGGACGGTAAACAGCCTTGGCCATGGGTTATCCTATCCTTATACAACCAACTCGTCTTCGCCTGAACGGGCAACAACAATTTCGCCGTTGTCTTCCAGGTGACGGATAATGGAAACGATCTTCTGCTGGGCTTCTTCCACGTCTTTTAGGCGTACGGGGCCCATATATTCCATATCTTCCTTGAGCATACCCGCGGCGCGTTTGGACATGTTTCTGAATATTTTATCCTGGACCTCGGTGTCCACGCTCTTGAGGGCCTTGGCCAGCTCCTGCGAATCAACTTCGCGCATGACCTTCTGAATCGCACGGTCGTCCAGCATAACGATGTCTTCAAACACGAACATCCGTTTTTTAATTTCCTCGGCAAGCTCGGGATCTTCGTCTTCGAGTGCTTCGATAATCTGCTTTTCTGAAGCGCGGTCAACCAGGTTGAGAATCTCGACAATGTTCTCGACGCCGCCGGCCGTGGTGTAGTCTTCGCTGGAAAGCGTAGAAAGTTTCTTTTCCAGAACCCGCTCCACTTCGCGCAGAACTTCCGGACTTGTCCGGTCCATTGTCGCGATACGTCTCGCCACATCGCTCTGCACCTCATGGGGGAGATTCTGCAGAATGATGGATGCCTTGTTGGGCTCAAGGTAGGCAAGGATCAGCGCGATTGTCTGCGGGTGTTCCTGCTGAATAAAGTTGAGCAGGTGGGCAGGATCGGTGCGGCGTATAAAGTCAAAGGGCCTTACCTGCAGGCTTGATGTCAGCCGGTTAATAATGTCGATCGCCTTCTGGCTGCCAAGGGATTTTTCCAGGAGCTCCCTGGCATAATCAATACCGCCGGTGGAAATAAACTGGTTGGCCATCATGAGTTCCTGGAACTCCTGCAGAATGGCGTCCTTTTGCTCGGCGTCTATTGTTTCCAGACGCGCTATTTCAAAAGTAAGGGTTTCTATTTCGTCCTCGCGCAGATACTTGAAAATTTCGGCGGAGATCTCTGAGCCGATGGTAACCAAAAAAATTGCTGCCTTTTGCCTGCCGGTAAATTCCTTGATGCCTTTTTTCTTTCCTGCGGCTGCGGAAGAAGATGCGCCTGTTTGTAATTTCGCCATTTAGTCCTCCAAAATCCAGGTACGGATAAGCTGTGCAACATCCTCCGGGTGCTCTTTGGCCATATTCGCCACAGCTTCCATTAGTTCCATGCGGGTTCTTTCTTCCACAGAGATGGAAACATCCATCCCTTCTTCTTCAGCCTGCATAAGGGCTTGCTGCCGCAAGGCTTCCTCCCGCCTTGCCCTTTCTTCCGCTTCCAGGCGCTTCCTTCTTTCCATTTCCCGCGAAATTGTCCTGTATAAAATAAAGGCAATCAGCAAAAATGCCAACCCCGAAAGAAAGACTACAAAAGTAAGCTGGAACTGTTTGTTGCGGAAGTATGATGTATCTTCATTCTGAAACTGCTGAGTCCGGTCAAACGCGATGTTGTGGACCGAAACCGAATCTCCCCTGGCAGCGCTGTAGCCTATCGCGTTCTGGATTAAGGTCTGGGCCGAACGCAGGTCTTCCGGCGATATGGGAGTATATACCCTTTCGATCGAACCGTCATCGGCTATTATTGGGTTGTGTTTCGCGTCGTATCTCATTTTCCAGGTTCCGTCGATATTTACCGCGATTGTCACGCGGTCTATCGAAGGGCTTTTTTCTTCCTGGGTATTGCGCTGGTTTATTTCCTCGTTAACAGTTTTTGTTTCCTGGTTAACTTTACCGTACAGGTTGGACATATCCGCCATTACCGGCGGCGTCTGACCTTCCACTCCGGGGGGGCCTTCCGGATTAAAACCTGTGCCTTCCCAGCTTGTAGAAGAGTTGCTGTAGGATCTTGTTACAGAAGGGGTAATTACAGAATCGTCATAAGGCAGGCCCGGTGTTCTGGGTTTTTCAACAAAGGGGAAAAACTCAGTGGTGTTGACCGATTTTTGTGACATGTCCATTTCGATCTTGAGATCCAAATCTCTGACCCTGTCCTTGGAAAAAGTCTGCTGAAGGCTGGCGAGTATCTTTGCCCTGTACTGGGCTTCGAGCTGGCGGATCATTTTGGTCTGACGATCAATCATGGAAAGCCTGTCCATCTCGGCCATGCCGGCAAAATCGTTGAGCACCATGCCGTTCTGATCGGTGATGACAATATTATCCGCGGTGAGGCCTTCGATTGCGAACATCAAAAGCTTCTGCACGCCTTCGATTTTCTTGCGGTTCTGGGTAATATCGCTGCCGATTTTGGGTGTAAGGATTACGCTCGCCGTAACCGGGTTCTGCTGGGAAGCAAAAAGCTGGTCCTCCGGCATTACTATCGTAACGTTGGCGTCGTCAACATCGTCCAGCGCTTTGATATGATCGGTGACCATCTGAATAATGGCGCGGCGCAGGTTAACGTTCCGTTCAAAATCGGTAATGGTCCAGCGGTCCCTGTCGAATATGGCCCACGGATCTGTGCCGGACGGTATCAAATCTTCGCGGATTAATATAGCCCTCATACGCTGGGCCGTTTGTTCGTCAGCGACCTGTATCACGCCCGCGGCCGTAATCGTAGTCCGCACACCTTCCTGGTTAATGCGGGCGATTATCCGGTCCTGCGCGGCCTGGTCCCTGATCGGCGCGTCTATGACGGGAACCATGGTCGGGGTTGCCGATACCGAAATAACGGCCCCTATGCCTATGACCACCGCCATGACTATCCCGATTAAGATAATACGCTGAACCATGGACCATTTAGTCCACAGCGCGACTATCTGGGACAGTATTTTTTTCAACCATTCCATTTTCCCCTCCCCCCAAATGAGCAGCCCCAAACTGCATGCGGCAAATTAACCGCTATCGTGTATTAATCAAATCTTTCCAGCCCTGGACAATACGGTTAAGCACGTTTCTTGTAATATTCAGAGCCATGCCGGCTTCTGCCTGCGCGATGGTAATATCATGCGCGTCATAAGAGTCCGGATCTGTAATCGCCTCCTGTACCATATTGCTGGCAAGCTGCTGGTAAGCGCTTACCTTGTCCAGCGATGACAGCATGGTGTCGGCGAATGTACCGGAGCCCAGTACAGCGTCCGCCCCGATTGTGTCTCCGAGTGAAGCCAGATTCTGCCCCTGATTTAAAACACTGTCAAAAGAAGGCGTCATATGATACGGATGTGTAAGCTTAAGCGGAATATCTTTGGCAGTATTAACATTCACAAGTTCCGGTTTATAAATTGTCATTTAATTCCCTCCCAGGATTTCTATCTTCTAAATTCTTAATTCATAATTCCGAATTCCGAATTTACTTACCTTGTTCCAATTTCCAGCGCTTTGGTAAACATCCCTTTGGCGCTGTCAATTATCGCCGCGTTGGCTTCGTAGGCCCGGTTTGCGGCTATCATGTCCACCATTTCGGTTACTATGTCCACATTCGGCATTTCAACGTAGCCTGCCCAGCGCCCGCTCTGGATTGCGTCCGGGTGGGTCGGATCGTAAACATATTTTGTTTCTGTAGAGTAGTCCTTCTGAATTTCTTTAATCCGCACACCGTTTCCGATACCATTATCAAGACCCTGCGGCAGGAACGGCGATCTCCAATACGGGCCCTCGGTGCGGGGTTCCATTATTACCCTGCTCCTTCTGAAAGGACCGCCTTCCGCGGTGCGTGTGGTTGACGCGTTTGCCATGTTGTTTGAGATTACGTCCAGCCGTGTGCGTTCGGCGGTAAGGCCGCTGGCCGCTATGTTAATCGATGTATAAAGTCCCATATTTAGCCTCTCAATACCATGTTAACCTGGCTGAATTCAAAATTGGTTGAATTTGCCAGCAGATAATAATTGAGCTGATTCTGTAAATACGCGTTGAATTCGTATTCTGGATCAACGTTGTTGCCGTTATTGTCCGTGGTGCTTGTATAATCCAGCACCCGCCTTACCTGGACATCCTGGTAATTCCTGGGCTCCCAGTTGGATAAATGGTTCGGGTTTGTGCGGGTCAGCTCCAGTACTGGTTTTTGCTTTTCCGTGTCCAGTGCCCTTTTTAGCTCGCTCTCAAAGTTCACGGTGGAACGCTTGAAATTGGGAACTTCGGCATTGGCGATATTGTTGGCGATAACCGATCCGCGGACTGTACTTGCGTCCATTGCCCGCTGCAGAAGGTCTATGGTTTTGGTAAAAGTATTGTTTATATCCATAAATACTCCTCTTCTTTAATCATCGGCATTTAAAAAAACACCTTTAAAGTATATAGCGCCCCAAATCCTGGTTTGTAACAATGTCGGCCAGTTTCTGGTTGACATATTCGACAGTAATGGGCACTTTGGCCGGACCAATATCCGGCGCCTCAAACGAGAGTTCCTCCAGCAGGGCCTCCATAATGGTATGCAGCCTGCGCGCTCCGATGTTCTCAAGCCTGGAATTGACTTCCGCAGCGAGGGCGGCAAGGCGGTCAATCGCCTCGGGAGTAAAATCGATTTCGACTTTTTCCGTCTCCATCAATTCTTTGTATTGCTTGATAAGGGCGTTTTTGGGCTCCGTCAGGATACGCAAAAAATCGTCCTTGCCAAGGGAATCCAGTTCTACCCGCAGGGGGAAACGGCCCTGGAGCTCGGGGATTAAATCTGAAGGCTTTGCCATGTTAAAGGCGCCTGCCGCGATAAAGAGGACATGGCCTGTATTGACCGGCCCCCATTTGGTATTTACGGTCGCTCCTTCCACGATCGGCAGTATGTCCCGCTGGACGCCTTCGCGGGAAACATCCGGGCCGCCGCCGCCGCGCTCGCCCTTGACAGCGATTTTGTCAATTTCGTCGATAAATATAATGCCGGTCTGCTCAACACGCTGGCGGGCTTCGTCGCTAACGCGGTCCCGGTCAATCAGTTTTTCTGACTCTTCATTTTTTAAGATTTCCCTGGCCCGCGCGACAGTCACAACTTTTTTCTTTTTGTTTCCGCCAAAGATTCCGGCAATGCCGGACAGGCTCGCTTCGATCTCTTCCATATTGCCGCCCACCATTTCAAAGGACGGGATTTGGGGATTCTGGCTCACGGTTATTTCAACCTCGCGGTTCTCCAGTTTGCCTTCCCTTAGCATCGCGCGGAATTTTTCCCTGGTCGGATCCGGAGCCTTTTTTTCTTCCGCCCCGAATTCGTGGTGATGCTCCGGATCATTTATATGATCGCCGCCGTGATTTTCTGCGGCCGCGTTTTCGTCCGCGGATTGATCATTTCCAGTATCCGGTTTTTGGAAAGGTATGCCGACCTGGATGGCTGTTCCGATAAAAGAAGGTCCGTTCGGTTCGCCGTTATTGGGATTAAAAGAAAACGATCCCATGGGGCGTACTACCGGCTGTGCCGGCGGTTTTGGTTTTTTAGGCGCCTTGCCTGTTCCGGGGAGCAGCAGGTCAAGAATGATCTCCTCTGTCCGGCGCTCCGCCTCTGCGGTTACAGATTCCTGCATTTCCTGTTTTACCATCTGAACGCCGGCGGCCATAAGATCGCGGACCATGGATTCCACATCGCGGCCTACATAACCGACTTCTGTATACTTGGTCGCTTCTATTTTGATAAAAGGCGAACCGGTCAGTTTTGCCAGGCGGCGTGCGATTTCTGTTTTGCCGACTCCGGTCGGACCAATCATAAGAATATTTTTGGGAGTAATGTCTTCCCGCATTTCTTCTTCAAGTTTTAGTCTGCGTATACGGTTACGCAGGGCTACCGCGACCGATCGTTTTGCTTTCTTTTGGCCGACTATATATTTATCAAGTTCGGCGACAATTTCCCTGGGCGTCAGGCGATCCAAATCGATTTTATTTTTTTTGGTTTCTTCCATTCAGGCTGCTCCTTTAAATGTACCTTTATTCCAGTTCTTCAAGTGTAATTTCGTTATTTGTATATATGCATATCTGTCCGGCAATTTTTAAACTGCGTTCCGCGATTTCGCGGGCAGATAAATCGGAAGCGTCCAAATAAGCCAGCGCCGCGGAATAGGCGTAGTTCCCGCCCGAGCCGATTGCCAGCGCGTCCTGGGCCGGTTCTATAACATCGCCGGTTCCCGAGATTAGCAGGGTCTTGCCCGTGTCCGCTACCAGCAGCAAAGCTTCCAGGCGGCGCAGAGCTCTGTCTGTTCTCCAGTCCCTGGCAAGTTCGACCGCGGCTCTGGCCAGATCCCCGGAATATTCCTTGAGCTTGCCTTCAAACCGATCAAACAGAGTAAATGCGTCAGCGGTCGCACCGGCAAACCCGCATAACACTTTACCGTCATTCATGCGTCTTACCTTGCGGGCATTGTTCTTCATAACAGTTTCGCCCATGGTCACCTGGCCGTCTCCTGCCATGGCAACCTTGCCGTTCCTGCGCACCGCGATTACTGTCGTTGACCTTATTTTTCCAAAACCAAACTCAGGTCTGGGATTTTTTTTATTTTTTTCCACTTTCCGCTCCTCTGGAATTTTTTGACTTTTTAATCCCCGGGTGGGATTCAGCATAAACTTTTTTTAAATGTTCAATATCGACATGTGTATAGCGCTGGGTTGTTGAAATACTGGCGTGCCCCAGCAGTTCCTGAACCACCCTTACATTGCAGCCTGAATTGACAAGATGGGTCGCAAAGCTGTGGCGCAGCGAATGCGGGTGGATATTTTTATGCAGCCCCGAACGTTCAGAGTATTCTGAAATTATCCAGCGGACTCCTGAAACAGAAATCGGCTGACCTTTGCGGTTGATAAAGAGCCGCCCCGTAAGACCTGCTCCATTGGCGCCTGCCTTCCTTACACGTTCGGCCCTTAGCGGCAGATACGCGGCAAGCGCGGCCCTGGCCTCATCAGAAAAGAAAACCTGTCTTTCCCTGTTGCCTTTGCCGATAATGCGCGCGCCTCCAAGATCCGGCTCCATGTTTTTTATGGTTAACTCCACCAGTTCCGAAATTCTTAAACCCGCCGAATACATGGTCAGGATCAGGGCCTTGTCCCTTTCCGGCCAAAGGATTCCCGCGGTATCCGGCAGTTCGCTAAAGCTGGCCATTTCTTTTTCGTACAAAAACGCGGGCAGGGTCTTTGGCGTTTTGAGATTTTTTAACGTAACGGCCGGATCGTCGGGCCTGTAACCAAACCTTAGCAGCCAGCGGTAAAAACCCCTAATCGACGACAGGGCGCGGTTTACGCTTACGGACGCTGTGCCTTCCGCGCTGAGATCCGCGATAAATTTTTTAACCTCAACGGAATCCGCGGCCTCCGGAACTATGCCGTGGTTGCCGCAATAATTTGCAAAAGAAGAAAGATCACTGCCGTAAGCTTCCAGGGTTCTGGCAGAAACACCGCGGACTACCCTTAGGTAATCGGAGTATTCCCGGATGCGGCCGGACTGCATGGTATCGTTAATGGCCTGCGCGGCGCCGGGTTTATTCTTCATTCGGAGCCTCATCGTCGCTGGAATGCAGATAATCACATTCAGGATTAATACAGGACTTGTAGTATCCGTTTTTTTTGTCGTATTTTTCAACAAGAAACTGACCGCATTTGGGACATTCCTGTTTTAACGGTTTAAAATGGCTTATAAAATCGCAGTCCGGATAATTGGTACAGCCGTAAAATTCTTTGCCCCTTCCCTTGGTTTTGCGGGCGACTACATCACCGCCGCATTTGGGACATTTTGCCAGCGGGATGGATTTGGTATTGCGGCATTCCGGGAAACCGGAACATGCGAGGAAATAACCAAAACGTCCCAGTTTCTTTACCATGGGTTTGCCGCATTTTTCGCAGACCTGATCCGTTTCCTCGTCCAGGGTTCCCTTGAAAGATTCCAGGGTTTTGCCGACTTCGTCAACTCTGGTTTTGAAAGGATCCCAAAACTCCTTAATCATCTGCGGCCACTGTATTTGGGAATCTTCAACTTCGTCGAGTTTATTTTCCATTTCCGCGGTAAAGGCCGCGTCTACTACCTGGGGAAAATAATCCACAAGCAGATCACAAATTATTCTTCCAAGAATGGTCGGCGTAAGCTGCTTGTTGGATCTTGTTACATAGTACCTGTCCAGCAGCACCGAAATAATCGGCGCGTATGTCGAAGGCCTGCCTATTCCTTTTTCTTCCAGTGTCTTGATTATCGAAGCGTCGGTATAGCGGGCCGGCCCCTGGGTAAAATGCTGCTCCGGTCTGAATGAATCTATTTTTATTTTGTCTCCGGTTTTGAGTTTGGGATACGGATTTCCTTTTTCGTCTTTGGTCGATAAAAGTTTCATTACCTGGTAAAAACCTTTTTCGATAATTTTTGTGCCCGATGTGCGGAAGATCCCTTCCCCTGCGCTTATGTCAACACTTATTGTCCGTGTTCTTACGCTGCTCATCTGGCTTGAAACAAAACGTTCCCAGATTATCGTATACAGGCGCAGCTGATCCCTGGTCAGGGATTCCTTGATATTGTCCGGCAGATAACTTATATAGGTTGGCCGTATTGCCTCGTGGGCGTCCTGGGCCTTCTTGCCGACCGTATACTCCACGGTTTGTTCGGGCAGTTCTTTTGGATAATTCTTGCCTATCCATTCGCGAACCTCGGCAAGAGCGGTTTGGGAAACACGGACCGAGTCTGTACGCATGTAGGTAATAAGTCCTATCCGTGAATTCCCGATGTTGACGCCTTCGTATAATTGCTGGGCAATCTGCATGGTTTTTCTGGAAGTAAAGCCCAGCCGGTTAGCAGCCGTCTGCTGCAGCTGCGAAGTTGTAAAAGGAGGCCGGGGCCTGATTGTTTTTTCGGTTTCGCGGATATCGGTTACAACGCTGTCAGAGTTTTTAATTTTTTCAATTATTTCTTTGACGCTTTTGCCGTCCTTTAATACCGGCTTTTCGTTATTCCATGATACAAGCTGGGCGGTATATGAAGTCTTGCCTACCTTAAAATCCGCTTCCAGGGTCCAGTATTCCTCCGGAATAAATGACTCCACTTCTTTTTCCCTGTCACAGATCAGCCGCAAAGCGACAGACTGAACCCGGCCCGCCGAGAGTCCGTTCTTTACTTTTTTCCATAATAGCGGCGAAAGATTATATCCTACCAGACGATCCAGTACGCGGCGGGCCTTTTGGGCGCTGACTTTTGCCTCGTCAATTTCGGCGGGGTTTGCAACCGCGTCCCGAATTGCCTGGGGAGTTATTTCGTTAAAAGCTATCCGCTGTATCGGTACCTGGGTTTTGGCAGTAATGGCGTTCCGGAGGTGCCAGGCAATGGCTTCGCCTTCGCGGTCATTATCAGATGCCAGCAGTACTGTGCCGGACTTTTTTGCATCGCCCTGGATTTCCTTGAGTAATTTTGCCCTTCCGCGGACGGTAATATACTCCGGCTCAAAACCGTGATCAACGTCTATGGCAATTCTTGACTTGGGCAAATCAATCAAATGCCCCATTGATGCTTTTACTGTATAATCCGGTCCCAGGTATTTTTCAATGGTTTTGGCCTTGGCCGGAGATTCAACAATAACCAGAATCTTTTTTTCTTTGGATTTTGATTTGTTTTTTGCTTTTGCTGCCATCACATTCCTCATTTATCATCCAAAATATTTTCTATGTTAAGGGATCGCGCAAGATCGGACGCAAGAATCTTGCCGGCTAAAGCAGCCGTGGCCGCAGCTGCCGGCGTCTGTGTTCCAACCGGCGTTTGTGTATCAACCGGCTCCGGTCCTGTATCTTTTTGCGCCAAAAGCCCCCATTCCGCCATAATTTCTTGAGCGCTCTCAATTACCTTTGCGCCGTCGGCCGCAAGTTTGGCTGTTCCCTTTCCTTTAAACGAATTTACCCCCGTCCTGGTTACCCAAAGATCCCTGCCCTGTTCTATGGCAAAGTCCGCCGTAATCAGGGCGCCGGATTTTTCCGGGGCTTCAACAATAATTGTACCC
>WQZG01000043.1 GCA_009780855.1 Treponema sp. | reverse complement strand
AATGAGAATGGTATTTAAAAAATGCTACGCGACCATCGGAACTGTGGGTAACGGTGATCACATGAACGTGGTAATCGGTAAAGCCGGACGCAAACGCTGGATGGGAATCCGGCCGACAGTCCGCGGCATGGCCATGAACCCGATCGATCATCCCCATGGAGGCGGCGAAGGCAAGAGTAAGGGTATTCATCCGGTTTCCCCCTGGGGGCAGCCGACAAAGGGTTATAAAACACGAAGAAAACACAAACCTTCTTCGCGGTTTATTGTAAGCCGCGGCAAGAAATAGGAGTACATAGTGTCTAGGTCCATAAAGAAGGGGCCCTTTATCGAGAAGAGCCTTTACAAAAAAGTACTGGAGATGAGTAAGGCAGGGGACAGGAGAATGGTCAAAACCTATTCCCGCTGCTCTACAATCATTCCCGAAATGGTCGGTAATACTATATCAGTCCATAACGGAAAGACCTGGATTCCCGTATACATTACGGAGAATCTGGTCGGCCATAAGTTGGGTGAATTTTCTCCCACCAGGATATTCCGCGGTCATGCGGGCTCTGATAAAAAAGCGGCGAAATAGGCCGGTTTAATAAACCAAAAGGACCAAAGGTAAGCGGATTATGGCAGAGAAAGAAAAAAACGGTTTTATGGCAAAATCCAGGTTTTTACTGGTTTCACCATTTAAGATTCGGCCTGTAGCCGATCTGATACGCAGGAAACCTTATCCGGAAGCTGTTTCCATGCTGGAAAATATGCCCCACAAGGGCGCAAAACTTATCCGGAAGGTAGTTGTTTCGGCTGCTTCCAATGCCCTTGTAAAAAACAAGCAGCTTGCGGAAGACATGCTGTATGTTAAGGAAGTAAGCATTGACGAGGGCCCCAGAATGAAGAGGGTTTGGTTCCGCGCCAGGGGACGCGCTGATATGCTTCTTAAAAGGATGTGCCACATTACTGTGGTAGTGGACGAAACGGCAAAGGCCGGGAATTAATACGAAACCGGGTTTCGTAACGAAACTTTGTTTCGTTTTGATATAATTCGTTTTAATAAAACGGCGCAGTCTTACATCTGCGTAGGAGAGAGGAAAAATTGGGACAAAAAGTAAATCCGATCGGACTTAGATTAGGTATCAACCGAACCTGGGGTTCCCACTGGTATGTGGATCCCAAGGAGTATGCGGATACTTTGCACGAAGACTTGAGGCTGCGCAAATATATCATTAACATGCCGGAGACAAAAGGCGCCGATATTGCGGAACTGGAAATAATCCGGCATCCTCAGCGTGTTACAATTACAATCCACACTGCAAGGCCGGGCGTTATTATCGGGGTTAAAGGCGCAAATATAGAAAAAATCGGTGCGGATATCCAAAAGCAAATTTCAAAAAAAGTCCAGATAAAGATTAAAGAAGTCCGCAACGCAGACAGCAACGCTCAGATCATTGCGCATAATGTCGCCCGTCAGCTCCTGGCCCGTTCAAGTTTCAGAAGAACCATGAAACAGGCCATTTCCAACGCAATTAAAAAGGGGCAGGCCCAGGGTGTTAAGATAAGATTATCCGGAAGGCTCGGGGGCGCAGAAATGTCCCGCACCGAGGAAGCCAAGGAAGGCCGTATCCCGCTGCATACATTGCGGGCCGATATTGATTACGGCTTTGCAGAGGCGCAGACAACCTTCGGCGCCATTGGCGTAAAAGTCTGGATTTACAATGGAATGAAATTCGGCAAGGAACAGAAAGAAGATGCAGGAGCCCTGGTACGCAAGCGCCGGAGCCCTCCCCGGAATGACAGCCGGAATGAAAGAGGTTAAGTTATGTTAAGTCCCAAACGTGTTAAACGCCGCAAAGTGCAGCGGGGAAATATGCCGGGAAACGCTACAAGGGGGAACACCATTGTTTTTGGTGATTATGCCCTGGTAGCGATGGACAGGATGTGGATTACCAACCGGCAGATTGAAGCGGCCCGTATCGCAATGAACAGGCATATCAAACGCGGCGGAAAGCTTTGGATCCGTATTTTTCCGGACAAGCCTTATACCAAGAAACCTGCTGAAACCCGCATGGGTAAAGGCAAGGGCGCTCCCGAATATTGGGTTGCGGTCGTAAAACCCGGAACCGTAATGTTTGAATTGGGCGGTATTGAAAAGCATCTGGCCCAGGAAGCCATGGATCTTGCGGGGGCAAAACTGCCCATTAAATCCAAGTTCGTATCCAGGTCTGATATGGAACTGGGAGCTTAAGGCAGCGGAGTAACAGGATATGAAGAATTCTTTTAAAAACCTTTCGTTTTCTGAGCTTAGGGCAAAGAGGGACGAAATCAGCCGGAAATACCATGACTTCCGGTTTCAGATGGTGATCGGGCATGTGGATAATCCCCTGCAAAAACGGATTCTCCGTAGACAGCTTGCCCGGCTTAACATGATGGTCACGGCACAGGAAATTTCCAGGCAGAAAGAAGCGGCCGCGGCGGCCAAGGAGCAGAAGTAGTCATGGCAATAAAAGAAGCCAGAAAAATTGATCTTGAAAACAAGAGCGAGAAGAAGGAATTTATCGGGGTTGTTAAAAGCGACAAAATGAATAAAAGCATTGTTGTTGTTGTAGAAACCCTGGCGCTTCATCCCATATATAAAAAGTATGTTGTCAGGATAAAGAAACTTAAGGCCCATGACGAAAACAACGATGCCAAAATCGGCGACAGGGTAAGGGTCAGGGAATGCCGCCCCATTAGCAGGGAAAAGCACTGGACCTTGATTGAAGTCCTGGAACGCGCCAAATAAGGTGGAGTAAAAATGATTCATGTAGAGACATTCCTGAATGTGGCGGATAATTCAGGAGCCAAAATTGTACAATGTATCAAGGTTCTGGGCGGAACCAAACGCAAGACCGCAAGCATCGGAGACATCATCGTTGTTGCGGTCAAGGACGCCCTTCCGACCTCGGTAATTAAAAAAGGATCCGTTGAACGCGCGGTCATTGTACGCACCCATAAGGAATACCGCCGCGCCGACGGAACCTATATCCGGTTTGACGATAACGCCTGTGTTATTATTGACGCCGCGCTCAATCCCAAGGGGAAACGCATATTCGGGCCTGTTGCCCGCGAACTCAGGGAAAAAGCCGAATATATGAAGATTATTTCCCTTGCTCCGGAGGTGCTTTGATTATGGCTATTCAACAGGCTCATAAATTCAAGATTAAAAAAGAAGACACTGTTCAGGTTATGTCCGGCAGGGAAAAAGGCAAACGCGGCCGTATTCTCAAAATAATCCGCGACAAGGACCGAGTGGTAATCGAGGGAATTAACCTCGTTAAAAAAGCCCAGAAGAAACGCAAGCAGCAGGATCGCGGCGGAATTGTTGAAATAGAAGCCGCCATTCACAGCTCGAATGTCGCGCTTGTCTGTAAAAAATGCGGACCGACCCGGGTTGGTTATAAAATGGTTACCGGAGCTGATTCGAAGGTTGTTAAAACCAGAATCTGTAAAAAATGCGGGGAGGCACTGTAATGGCAAAAGGTTACGAACCCCGGCTAAAAAAGATATTCCGGGATCAAATAGCTCCCGAAATGATGAAGGAGTTCAATTATAAAACGCCCATGCAGATTCCCAAACTGGAGAAGATTGTGGTCAGCATGGGTGTCGGTGAAGCGCTTCAGAATAAAAAGCTTCTGGACGCTGCAATCGATGATTTGACCCTTATTACCGGGCAGAGGGCGGTAAAGACCAAGGCGCGCAAGAGCATAGCGAATTTTAAAATTCGGGCAGGCCAGGAAATCGGCGCCAGGGTTACTTTGCGCGGAACCATGATGTACGAATTTATGGACCGTCTGGTAAATGTCGCTCTTCCGCGTGTTAAAGACTTCCGGGGAATAAACCAGAACGCTTTTGACGGCCACGGAAATTATTCAATGGGAATTACGGAACAAATAATTTTTCCGGAAATTGATTTTGACAAGATCGAACGGGTAGCCGGGCTCAACGTAGCCATTGTAACGACTGCGAAGACAGATGCGGAAGCCAAGTCATTCCTGTCGAAATTCGGTATGCCCTTTAGAAAATAAACTGTGAGGAGATAAATGGCAAGAAAAGCAATGATAATAAAGGCGGCCAGGCCTCCCAAGTACAAGACCAGGAAAGTGAACCGCTGCAGGATCTGCGGCAGGGCCCGCGGTTATTTGCGAAAGTTTGAAATGTGCCGTCTGTGTTTCAGAAAATTGGCGAGCGAGGGACTTATCCCTGGCGTTACAAAATCAAGTTGGTAGGAGACAAGGATGAGTGTTACCGATCCCGTAGCGGATATGCTGACCAAAATCCGGAATGCCGGAATGGCAGGACATGAGAAGGTTGATATACCCACCTCCAAACTCAAACTTGAGATTGTGAAGATATTAAAAACCGAAGGTTATATCAAGAACTTCAAGAAAGCGAGTCAGGAAGGCGCCAATGTGATCCGGGTGTTTCTCAAGTACGATGAGAATACCGGACCGATAATTCATGGTATTGAAAAAGTATCCAAACCCGGACGCCGGGTTTATATGGGTTATAAAAATATGCCCAGGGTATTGAACGGTTACGGAACCCTTATAGTATCAACATCGTCAGGGGTTACCACCGGCAGAAAAGCCGCAGAGAAAAAAGTCGGCGGCGAAATAATCTGTACTGTCTGGTAAGAGGTTAATAAATATGTCGCGTATCGGAAAAATTCCGGTTAAGGTTCCCAAGGGAGTAAAAGTTACCTTTAACGACGAGGTAATGACCGTCGAAGGCCCCAAAGGTAAATTAACCCAAAAATACCATCCCGTTGTTAAGTTCGAAAACAAAGGCGATGAGATTATTGTAAGCAGGGATAACGACGAAAAACAGATTAAAGCTTACCACGGGCTTTACCGCTGTCTGCTCAACAACATGATACACGGAGTTACTTCCGGTTTTTCCCGTTCCCTTGTAATAAGCGGAGTCGGGTTCAAGGCCGAACTCCAGGGTAAACTGTTGGTATTGAGTCTGGGTTATTCCAGCGATATATACGTCGGAGTTCCGGAAGGCCTTTCCGCGGCGATTGACGCCGGCGGCAAGATCGTGATCAGCGGAATCGATAAACAGAGAGTCGGCGAATTCGCTTCCCAGATCCGCAAGCTACGGCTTCCCGAGCCTTACAAGGGCAAAGGTATCCGTTATGACAATGAGACCATTAAGCGGAAAGTCGGCAAGTCCGGAGTAAAATAAGGAAATGATATGCTGAGAAAAATGGCGGAAAAAGACAGAAAAAAACTTAAACGTAAAATCCATATACGCAAGCGGGTTTCGGGCAGCGCCGAAAGACCCAGGATGACCGTTTATAAAAGCAACAGGTCGCTTTCTGTTCAGATTATCGACGATGATATGGGAACGACATTAGCGTCGGCATCCACTCTGGAAAAAGACCTAAGGAATATTAAAGCGACGGTAGCCGGCGGCGGACAGCTCGGCGAGATCATGGGTAAAAGACTTTTGGAAAAAAATATCAAGACCGTTGTATTTGACCGCAGCGGTTATTTGTATCATGGTGTTGTAAAAGCAATTGCCGACGGAGCCCGGAAAGCCGGGGTCCAGTTTTAGGGGGCTAAATGGAGTCACAGGACAGGACAGAGGGGAGAATGGATAATCACACTGATAGCCGCGGCGAAGGCCGGAGTGAGGGCCGCAGATCCAGAGACGGACGCGATCGGTCGGACAGGAACCGCGACAGAGAACCGGCCGAGAAAGAATTTATCGAGAAACTGGTCAGGCTGAACCGCACCGCTAAAGTAGTTCAGGGCGGACGCCGTTTCTCGTTTTCCGCCCTTACTGTTATCGGAGATAAAAAGGGTAAAGTAGGTTACGGTTTTGGCAAGGCCAATGATGTTTCCGAAGCTATCCGCAAAAGCATTGATAAAGCCAGGCGGAACATGGTGACTCTTCCCGTAAAGAACGGAACCATACCCCACGAAATACTGGGTGAGTTTAAATCTTCCAGGGTTCTGCTAAAACCGGCCTGTTCGGGTACCGGTATAATTGCAGGCGGTCCGGTCAGGGCAATTATGGAAGCCGGCGGTGTAACAGATGTTTTGAGCAAATCACTGGGAGCGGCCAGCCAGTACAACGTGGTAAAAGCGACATTTGACTGTATAAGCAAGATGCTGGACGCAAGACAAGTCGCAAAAAATAGGGGTAAATCCCTCAAAGAAATGTGGGGCTAAAACATGGCTGAAAAAATCAAAATCCGTCTTATACGGAGTACGATCAGGGCCCTGCCCAAACAGCGGGCCACAGTCAGGGCTCTTGGTCTGCGTAAAATCGGATCGGTTTCCGAACAGGAAGCTACACCGGCGATTCTGGGAATGATAAAAGTTATTTCCCATCTGGTTGCGGTTGAAAGCAGCAAAGCAGGAGATGTAAATGCAGGATTATAATTTACATGCCCCGGAAGGCGCCAATAAACGCAAGCGTATTATCGGGCGCGGTCAGGGATCCGGACGCGGCACTACCGCGGGTAAGGGAAACAAGGGGCAAAAGGCGAGATCCGGCGGCAAAACCTATCCGGGGTTTGAAGGCGGACAGATGCCTCTTTACAGAAGATTGCCTTACAGGGGATTTTCCAATTATCCCTTTAAAAAAGAAGTCCAAATCGTAAATCTTGAGGAAATTGAAAAAAAATTCAGCGACGGTGAGACTGTTAACGAAACCACCCTGTACGAAAAGGGCCTTATCAGCGCCAGCAAAAAGAGCGGGACTGTCAAGGCAAATGTACCGGTCAAGATTTTGGGTAACGGTAATATTTCCAAAAAATTGATTTTTAAGATAGAAGCCATTTCCGCATCCGCGATAGATAAAATAACTAAAGCAGGCGGAGAAGCCGCGGCGGCTGCAGAAAAAGTTAATGCTGCCAAAGCCGCTATTGCCAAAAAAACTGCCAGGATTCAAAAATCCAGAGACGCGTTAAAATCTGCCCAAACAGATAAATCCGCAAAAGCAGAAAAATCTGCGAAAGGGGATAAATCTGCCAAGGGAGATAAGTCTGAAAAGGCTGCCAAATCTGCAAAGGCGGAAAATCCGGGTTCGCCGTCAGGTAAACCCGCGGCCAAAGCCGATAATTCCGCCAAGAATACATAATAGACAGGGAAGGCCATGGCTAATCCGTTGATTGGTATTTTCAGGGTAAAAGAACTCCGCGAAAGAATTACTTTTACCGCTTTAATGCTGGTTGTGTTCCGGCTTGGTGCGTTTATCCCCATACCGGGTGTAAATGTCAGGGAGCTGAACGCATATTTTCTTTCCCAGCAGAATACAGGTAACGCAATCATTGATTACCTGGACTTCTTTGCTGGCGGCGCTTTTTCCAATTTCTCGATTTTTATGCTTGGGATTATGCCTTACATCTCAATGTCCATCATCATGCAGCTCCTGCTGATAGTTTTTCCCAAACTTAAAAAACTCTCACAGGAAGAAGGCGGCAAGAAAAAGATTCAGATGTACCAGAGGATTGGAACCGTCGGTGTTTGTCTGATCCAGTCTTTTGCCGTTACCCAGTATGCGCAGAGCATTTCCCGCCAGGTTGATAATCTGCTAAGTATTCCGATGCTGCAGTTTACGCTAATCGCTATGCTTACGGTAACAACCGGAACCATGTTCCTTATGTGGATAGGCGAACAGATCACCCAGCGCGGAGTCGGCAACGGGATTTCACTGTTGATCTTCGCCGGAATTGTGGCAAGGCTGCCGCGGGCACTTTGGGAACTGTGGGGTAAGGTAAAAGCCGGGGATTTAAACCTGGTATTCGTTGTAGTGGTCTTTGTTATGTTTGTGGCGGTTGTCGCCCTGGTTGTTTTTGAACAACAGGGGCAGCGTAAAATTCAGGTTAACTACGCTAAACGCGTTGTAGGCCGCCGGATGTACGGCGCCCAGAACACCTACATTCCTTTCAAGATCAATCCCTCGGGAGTTATTCCGGTCATTTTTGCTTCATCAATCCTGACCTTCCCCCTCCAGATTGCGTCTACAATCGGCGGTAATGTGCCGTGGCTGGCCGAGGTTTCCAGAGTCCTGACTCCCAGGGGAACCGTTTACAATATACTTTATGTACTGTTAATTATTTTCTTTGCGTATTTCTATACCCAGGTCAGCCTTAACCCGATTGAAATCGCCAAGAACATCAGAGAAAACGGAGGCTCCATCCCCGGAATCAGATCCGAACGGATTGAAGAATACCTGACCAGGATACTTAACCGCATAGTGCTGCCGGGTTCCATTTACCTGTCGTTTATTGCGGTCATTCCAACTTTTATACAGTGGGCTTTTAAATTTCCTTCGTCGATATCGTATCTGCTTGGAGGTACATCCCTGTTGATTCTGGTAGGTGTTGATTTGGATACCATGAGCCAGATAGAAGGGCTCCTTAAGATGCACCATCATGAAGGATTAACCCGCAAAGGAAGACTGCGGGGCCGTAACTTATAGTTCTGGAACCGAGGTTCCTGGAACCAAGGTTCCTTGACGAACAGCGCGGAATTTGGTTTAATAGTAAGGCTTTGGTAAATTTTTGATTAGTGAATAATGGGAGATAATTTTCCCATAACAGGAGATTTGGATGAAAGTCCGGACAAGTGTAAAACCTATATGTGATAAATGCAAAGTTATTAAACGGCATGGAATTATCCGTATAGTCTGCAAAGAGCCCAAACATAAGCAGAAACAGGGGTAATAAATGGCGCGTCTTGTGGGAGTTGACCTCCCAAATAAACATGTGAATATTGCACTGACCTACATATTTGGGGTAGGCAGGTCAAGCGCCGATGAGATTTGCGCGAAAGCCAAACTCGATCCGATGCGCATGATCAATGATCTTTCACAGGAAGAATTGAACGAACTCCGTCAAATCCTGGAAAGTGACTACAAGGTTGAGGGACGTTTAAGGACCGAGGTCGCGCTTAATATAAAGCGGCTCATGGACATCGGTTGTTACCGTGGACTTCGGCACCGCAAGGGACTGCCCCTGCGCGGACAGAGGACCAGGACCAACGCCCGCACCAGGAAAGGCAAGAAGAAGACTGTTGCCGGCAAGAAGAAATAACGGATAAACGGAGGAAACAGTGGCTGGTACTACCAAGAAGAAGAAAGAAAAAAAGTCGGTATATGAAGGTAAAATTTATATACAGGCGACTTTTAACAATACTATCGTGACTATTACCGATTTAATGGGGAACGCGGTTTCGTGGGCAAGTTCCGGCGGACTTGGATTCCGGGGCGCCAAAAAATCTACTCCCTTTGCGGCCCAGACAGTTACGGAAACTGCCGCTCAAAAGGCCATGCAGGTCGGGCTTCGTGAAGTTCATGTTTATGTAAAGGGTCCCGGGATTGGCAGGGAATCGGCAATCAGGCAACTGGGAGTTTTGGGTATTAAAGTAAAGTCTATAAACGATATTACCCCGATTCCGCATAACGGCTGCAGACCAAGAAAAACCCGCCGTATATAAAGGAGTAATGTGAATGGCAAGATATACTGGTCCTGCATGCCGGCTTTGCCGGGTGGAACAGAAAAAATTGATGCTCAAAGGGGATCGCTGTAAAAGCGATAAATGCCCCATCAATAAGAAACGTCCGGCTCCGGGCAAGGATCCAAAGGGCCGCGCGGGGAAACGATCCGACTACGGTCTGCAGCTTAGAGAAAAACAAAGACTTAAGAGAATTTACGGGATGCAGGAACGTCAATTCCACATCTTTTTTGACAGGGCGTTAAGGGCCCCCGGCATTACCGGCGAGAACCTTTTTAACCTGCTGGAGAGACGGCTTGATAACGTAGTGTACAGACTACGGTTTGCTGTGAGCCGTGCACAGGCCCGCCAGATAGTATTGCATGGGCACATTAAGGTTAACGGAAAACGGGTCAATGTACCTTCCTATCTGGTTAAAGCGGAAGATACCATTGAAGTTGAAGAAACAAGCAAGAACCTTGTTATTTTCAAGGATGCTCTTAAAGAATACGGAAAATCCGGTGTAATGCCTTGGCTCCAGCTGGATCCCGATGCCATGAAAGGAAAATTCCTTGCAGTTCCCAGACGGACGGATGTGACCGATTTGGGAGATATTAAAGAACAGATGATCGTAGAATATTATTCTAAGTAAGGAGAGACCATGGCCCGCAAGAACCTCCTTAAAGGATTTAAACGTCCGAAGGGAATAACCTTCGAGCATGGCGATCTTAAGCAAAATTACGGCAGATTCATTGCTGCGCCCTTCGAGCCCGGATATGGGACGACGATAGGGAATACGCTGCGCAGGATACTGCTTTCCTCAATTCAAGGATATGCCATTACGGCTATCAAGATAACTTCCTATGATGCCGATGGGGTAGCCCACAATATTTCCAGCGAATTCGAAACGATTCCGAATATTGTCGAAGATACCGTTGAAGTCATAAATAATTTTAAACAAATCAGGATTAAACTCCCCAATGATATTGATCAGGATGTTATCCTTTACGAATGGTCGGGTAAAGGCGAAATAAAGAGCAGCGATCTTGCGCGTCCCGGCCAGGTTGAAGTAATGGGTACGCCCATTCATTTGCTGACTCTTATGGACAATGCCAGACTGGATATGGAAGTCCAGATAGATCTAAACCGCGGTTATATTCCGTCTGATGACAACAGCCGTTATATTGAAATTATCGGTACCATCGCGATGGACGCAATTTTTTCGCCGGTTAAAAAAGTAAAATTCGCTGTTGAACCGACCCGCGTCGGGCAGCGCAGTGATTATGATAAATTGGTGCTTGAAATCTGGACAGACGGTACGATTAGGCCCGATGACGCATTGGCGGAGGCGGCCAAAATTGCCAAAGATCATTTTAGTGTCTTTATTAATTTTGACGAAAATAACCTCGGCGGTGATGATGATTACGATGAAGATGACGAACGGATACGGCAGATTTTAAATACTCCAGTTGAAGAACTAGAACTTTCTGTCCGTTCATCCAACTGTCTTAAAAACGCGAACATAAAGACAATTGGCGAGCTGACCAGGAAAACCGAGGATGATATTGCGAAGACCAGGAATTTTGGAAAAAAATCCCTCCAGGAAATCAAGGAAAAACTCAAGGAGTGGAACCTTGGTCTGGGAATTACCGATATGAGTCTGTTAAAAAACGCGATTAAGGTCGCTCCCCAAAAGGATACAGAAGATGAAGCATAGAAGAGGGTTCAATCCCCTGGAACGCACTTCCGCTCACAGGAAGGCTTTACACCGGAATATGGTTACATCGCTTTTCCGTTACGAACGGATACGGACTACCAAAACCAAGGCGCTGGCTGTCCGGCGGACTGCGGAAAGGCTCATTACCAGGGCCAAGGAAGATAATATTCATAACAGGCGCATTGTTTCCGCGCGTCTGTTTGACGAGGGGATCGTAGCGAAACTCTTTACCAATATTGCGCTTAGAATGAAGGAGAGGCCGGGCGGTTATACACGCATCCTGAAATTGGGCCAGCGCTACGGAGACGCCTCCGAGACAGTAATACTTGAACTTGTGGATTATAAACTGGATATTGATGATAAATCCGACAAGAAAGCAAAGAAACAGACCAAAAAAGACAACAAGAAAGAGGCGGCTGCGGAATCCAAGAAAGCCTCTGCAAAAGAGGAGAAATAAATGTCAAAACCCAACAGAGGCAAAAGCATAAGGACAATGCCGTTCCGCGGCAGGAGCGAATGTCCTGTTTGCAAAAGGACAGGGGTTAGGGTACTCTTTGAACAGCAAGCCGGCGAAAAAAAAGTAAAGATTTGCAAGGTCTGCAGGGCAGCAATAAAACACGGTAAGAAAAGCGTTATTGATACAAGCCAGGCCTGATTTTAAGTAATACTTTTTACAGTCCCGCCTATAACGCGTTCCATTCCCACAAGGTCTTTGTAAATTTTAATATTTCCAAAATTATTCTCTTCCAGCAAATCCCGAATTTTTGGCATTTGGTTTGGATCTGCTTCCATCAGAAGAATACCTCCTGACGACAAATAACGCGGTGATTGTTGGATTATTTTTTTTATAATATCCAGGCCGTCTGTACCGCCGTCCAGAGCCAGTTTCGGTTCAAACTGTACTTCTGCAGATAAAAAATTTATCTGATCCGTCGGTACGTAGGGCGGGTTTGTTAAAACAAAATCGAATTTTTGTTTATCTCTGTTTAAAATTCCATTATTACCGTTTTTATTCCCGAATAAATCGCCTTCCAAAAATGTTATCTGGCCGGCCGGGCCCGAATCTGCCCGCAATAATTTTTTGCAGTTTGCCTTTGCTGTTTCCAGGGCCTTTGGTGAAATATCGGATGCCCAAACTTCAGCATTTGGTATTTCATGTTTAAGCGCGATTGCAATGGCGCCGGAACCTGTACAGAGATCCAGTACTTTGGGGCCGTGAACCGCAGTATCTGAATGGATATCTTTTTCCCGGGCTTTGCAGATATTGATTGCCGTTTCAACAAGAATTTCTGTATCCGGTCGGGGAACCAGGACTCCCGGGTTTACATTGAATTCAAGACCGTAAAATTCCTTGTGTCCTGTTATATACGCCACACATTCACCGCTGATACGGCGGTTAAGCAGAGCTTTGTAATTTTGGCGATCCTGTTCGCTGACAGTTTCATTTCCCCGGGTAATAAGGTCTGATCTATCCAGATTTAAAATATGGGCCAGCAGAATGGAGGAGTCCAGGGCCGGGGTATCGATGCGGGCAGTGTCTGAACCGGAGGCCAGGAGAGAAGTTCCCTCTGCCAGTACTTCATTTACTGTCATAAAGGATGTGTCCGTTTATTTTAGGCCGAGGCTTCGTTTTTTCCTGTGTGCAGGAATTCCTCGCGCGCGGAGAACTTGAGGGCGTCAAAAATTTCTTCGACTTCGCCTTCCATTATCCGGTCGAGTTTGTAGAGTACCAATCCTATGCGGTGATCGGTTACGCGGTTCTCCGGGAAATTATAGGTCCGGATACGCTCGGAACGGTCGCCTGTGCCTACCTGGCTTTTGCGCGCTTCCGCTCTTTCGGATGCAGCTTTTGCTTCTTCCATTTCGTAGATTCGGGCGCGCAGTATCCGCATTGCCTTGGCCTTGTTTTTAATCTGGCTTTTTTCATCCTGGCAGTGCACCGTAATGCCTGTCGGCAGATGGGTGATCCGGACAGCCGAGTCGGTGGTGTTAACGCACTGGCCGCCCGGGCCGCCGGCCCGCATTACGTCGATACGGAGATCGTCGGGACGTATGATGATCTCTGTTTCGTCGGCTTCCGGCAGAACTGCTACAGTAACAGCCGATGTATGGATGCGGCCGGAGGCTTCTGTAGCCGGCACCCTCTGCACCCTGTGAACGCCTGATTCGTAGCGGAGGTTTTCGTAAACATTTTTGCCGCTTACCGAAAAAACAATTTCTTTGTAACCGCCAAGGCCGGTTTCGCTGGTATTCATTATTTCGAATTTCCAGCCAAGGGTTTCTGAAAACTTCGAATACATGCGGTAGAGATCGGCCGCGAACAATGCTGCTTCCTCGCCGCCGGTACCGGCTCTGATTTCCATGATAATATTTTTTTCGTCCAGCGGATCTCTTGGGATCAGCATGAATTTGAGCCTGTCATCGAATTCTCTGTAAACCTTTTCAAGATTTTTCAGTTCTTCCCTTGCAAGCTCCTTCATCGCAGGATCTTTTTCTTCTGTTATCAATGATTTTGCCTGCTCAATTTCTACGGAAAGTTTTTCCATTTTTCCATGAGCAGCCGCGATTTCGCTGAGCTGGGAATATTCCTTCATCACATCCCTGTATCTGTTGTGATCCTTTACCAGATCCGGGTCTTCTATCAGAGCGCCCAGTTCTGTATGCCTTTGCAGCATGGAATCGAGTCTTTCATTCACTTTCTGTTTTCTCCCTGAACCTCGGGCATGAATACACTACCAGTTCCATGGGGTTATTTTCGTCTGAATACCCGGCCATGGTTTTTTTGAGTGAATCCTGTATCCGGCACTTCCCGCATTGTCTGCATATGGGGCAGGCTCCGTTGCCGCGGGCGTTGATCTCAATTTTCATCAGGTAATTATAACAGAAAAATCGGTTACTGGATATACAAGCCTGAATTTTGTTATACTTTGTAAAATAGTTCAACCGAATAATTCATGAACATTATTGAACCGGTCCGGCGGATAAAAGAAAAAATCCTCTCCCTGGCGGACAGAATCCTTGACTGGATTCCCGCCGGTAAAAGCCGGGTATTGATTCTGGTTCTGGGCGGGTTGGTATTGCTGGCAATCTGTCTGACCTTGATTTCCATAATCGTTCATGTAAAAAAACCTGACACGACAACAGTTTCTGCCAGTGCTGGTATACCGGTTGATGAACTTTTTTATCCGGACGAGCCTGATTTTTTGCCGGACCTGCTTGTTGATAAACCCAATAATAACTGGACTGCCGATGATATCCGCCCCTATTGGCAGGATCCCGGATTAAATAATGAAACACAATGGCGGGAAATTGCAGGCAATGCAATTGATAAACTTATGGAAGGGGTAAAATGAAGAAAACTTCATTTTTATTTTTGGCTGCCCTGTTTTGCATTTCTTTTATATTTTTTTCCTGCGCCACAAACGCTCCCGCAAAAGATACAACTGCCGCAGATGTCCAGGATAACGCTGCCGCACCGCAGACACCCCAGCAGCAGGAAACCCAGTCCCAGCAGGATTTTTTGGGATTTCCGCCATTAACACCGGCTGACTCCCCGGAACCGGCGTCATTCCCGGATTTGCCTGTTACAAACAATATCGAACTGCCGGAACCTCAGGCCAGACCGGATAATTTTCTGCAATCAGATGAAGGGCAGGCAAGCCCGGTTGAATCTTCAGCAATACCCCAGGAGGAAACTCCTGTTGAATCATTACCTCCTGCCGGGCCTGTCTCTCCCGCGGTAACCGAGACTCCTGTACCGGAACCGGCAATGCCGCCGCAGCCGCAAACAACAACACCGTCAACAGCAGTACCGCAGACACAATCGCAGCCTATTCCGCTTGTTCCGGCGCCTCAGCCAGCGCCTGCCCTTGCGCCGTCTATCCCTGTACTGCCCGCGCCCCAGCCAATCCCGCAGGTTGTTGAACCGCAGCAGTCACAGCCTGCGCCACAAACTTCACAGCCTGTGCCCGAACAGCCTTCACAGCCTGCGCCCGAGCAGCCGGAAACTTCGCAGCAAGCAGCGCCGCAGCCCCGGAATCCGCCGCCAGCGCCGGATTTTTTGCGTCCGCCGGAACAGAACATTCAGCCTGAGGCAATTGAACCGGTACCGGCGCCGATAAGTCCGCAGGTTAATCCGCAGCCGGATTTACCTGGTTTTTCTACGCCGGTTCCGCCGGAAGATGGGATTAATTTTTCCCGTATTGTCCGCGCGACCGTCGGCCAGCTTGTGGAAATTCCTTTTCGCGGCACCGGTTGGGTATTTTTGGGCGAAGTCGGCTCGCGTCGCGGAATTTCCTATGATTCAAGGAGACTTGATCCGGAGGGACAAAGTTTTATTTTCCGCGCGGAAGCCGCAGGAACTTATTCATTAAAGTTCTACAAGCAGGATTTTATCCGGGATTATATTTTGAACGATTATGTTCAGGTGATTATCGGAGATGCCCCTGATTCCGCCGGTATCGGCTGGTTCAATACACCCCAGGATCAAAGCCGCGTTATTGCAGAGCCGCGCTGGCCTTTGCCGGAATCATCGTCTGCTTTGCAGCCGTCGTCTGCTATGCAGCCGTCGTCTGCTTCGCAGCCGTCGTCTGTGCAGCAGACTGCGCCGGAAGATGCTGCCATGCAAACGGAACCGCCGGCTGCTGCGTCTGCAGATCTGCCGTCATTCAGGCAGGAACTCTCACCTGCTTCGCAACAGCCGCTTGCTGTGCAGCCTGGACCTGCTGCGCAGCCGCCAACATCACAGAGTGGCAGCGTGTCCGCACCCGCAACTAGCGCAGTACTTCCGCAGTCAGCAACTCCTCCGCTTGATCCGGCAGCAGGTTCACCGCCCGATGTTTATATACGCCGGGCGCAGGAAGAGTATAACGCCGGCCGCATTGAAACGGCTCTTTCAATACTGGACAGATTTAAAAATGAATACCCGTCCGGCGCTGATGAAGCCTGGTGGCTATATGGGCAGCTGCTGGAAGCCAACAGTTCTGCCAGAGATATAAAGCAGGCGCTTGATTATTACCGCAGCCTGGTAAAGGATTTTCCGCAGAGTTCACGTGTACCGGAGGCCCAGAACCGTATTTCCTATCTGGAACGTTTTTATTTTAATATCCGTTAAAAATTAATTTTGTTAAAAATTTATTTTTCTGTTTCTGGCTGTTACTTTCCATTGTTCGGTAATTTTTCCGGCTTGCGCAATCTGGATCTCCGGGTATAATGCCGAAGTCGGGCAGATGTGTGTCGGGATCACGTATTGCCCGCTTCCGATTGGGGGCAGGCTGCTCCCGGCCGGGAGAGAAAAAACCCAATGTTCTTCGCTCTGGAAAAGAGGTTTGGCTTCTTCGAACCCGGCGATAATTCCGCGTGCTCCCTGCGGATCGGCGCCTATTCCCTTGTGTCCAAGGTCCAGTGTGAAGGTGTTGCCGCCCTGATGGCTTACCACCCTGGTAAAGACTGCGGCACCCGGAATAAAGTCCAGGTCGGGGAAACCGGAATAATAACCCCAGTCATTTATAAATAGAGTCCCCGGAGAAAGATAAAAATCCGGTTTGCCGGTGCGGCAGGGGAAAGTCGGCGTTCCGCCCATGACAAGTATTTTGCATGGCAGGTTTTTTTGCCGCAGCAATTCCCTGATGCGCGCGACTTTTGAGTCGTTTTCGTCAACGATTTGTTTGCGGCTGTTAAAATCCTTTTCGTGGCAATGGCCGTCGTAACAGTGCAGGCCCTGGATACTGATGCCGTCAAGGCCGGACAGACACTCGTATAAAAGCAGCAGCGAGTCAAATGAAACGCCTGTCCTGTGCATGCCCAAATCAACATCTATAAGGACATTCATGCTCATCTTCATTCCGGCTGCCGCCGCGGCCAATTCCGACAAAGTTTCGTAATTGTCGCCTATCGCGTAAAATATGGTTTGAGGATAATATTTTGCAAGCTTAAGAAAACGCGCAATATTTGGACCTACCAGCGGATATGCCAGAATTATGTGGGCTCCGCCTGCGGCCGCTGTCATTTCGGCCTCTGCGATTGTTGCGCATTTAAACCTGGTAATACCCAGTTCAATCTGCATGCGGACCATTTTGGCGCATTTATGTGATTTGACATGGGGCCAGAGTCTTTGAGGATCTCCGGCCATACTGATGGCTTTTTTTGTGTTGTCCAGAATTATGTCTTTATAGTAAATGAGCGCCGGACTTATTAAGTCTGCGGTGTTGTCCAGGGTATATTGGTTTTTGAGCATTACGGCGCTCCTTTAATTAAAAAGAATTATTTTCCCATGTACCTGTCCCAGGAAGCCTGGTAGATTGATACATAACGATCGGCGCCCATTCTCTTGATATCGGCGACATAGGCGTCCCATTGTGATAGAGGCCGGCGTCCTGTCATAAACTGCCCGCGGGCTTCATCAATATAAGTAATCATATCTGAAATAATCGGGTTCAATTGCTGCTGTTCAGCCGTTGTAAATGAAAGCAGAGGCCTGGCTACTACATTCAAATATGGTTTTAATATCTCATAAGCGGTAAATACTATGGGTTCCAGCCGGGCTTTCTCAAATACATCGCGTGTAAATTCCGGGCAGCCCGCACCTACTGATGCAATTGCGCCGTAATAACCGAATGCCTGCGGTATGGCCAGGCCCTGCGGATTGGCCCTGATTAAATCCGTTAATTCGTAAGAGCCATCAGCATTCTTGGTATATGTTACACCTTCCTGGCCTAACCTGAGAAGTAAAGTACCTTCATAGCTGTACCAATAATCAATCCAGCGCATGACTTCCGCAGGATATTTAGTTTGTTTGGAAGCTGCAAAAGCGCCTATTCCAAAAAGGGATTGTATATTGTTATACACTGCCGGATCACCTGATTTACCTTTGAGAGGCGGCCCGGAGATATAGTCATTCATGTACTTCTGTCCGAATATTCCGATATTGCCGTTGTAAAATGCTGCACCGATAAGACCCTGGTCGCCTTTTGCTGTAAACTGGGCCAAACCTTGGGTAAGCGATTCCGGATCAATTAGTCCTTCCGAATAAAGTTTTGCAACCCACTCAAGCTGCTGCCTGTAATTGTCTGTGATCGCAAAAAGCCGAATCTTGTTGTCCGGGCCCAAATCAATATAATTATTAAATTGGGAGTCGCTTAAATTCCCCATGCCAAAAGAACTGTATGTGGAACGGAAAATTGAAAAATTACCCTGATCGGTGTAGGGGAGTTCGTCCGCTTTTCCGTTACCGTTCGGATCCTTTGTTTTGAAAGCTATTAACATTGCCTCGAATTCATCCAGAGTAGTCGGTACATTTAAATTTAGTGTTTTTAACCAGCGGCCGTTAATCCAGTTCTTTTGGGAGGCGTTCTGTTCAACGCTGCTTTTGGAAGGAAGAGTGTAAATATTTCCGTCCGGCATTTTTAATGCCCGTCCGATATCCGGTAATTCATTTATGCATTCCTTAATGTTAACGCCGTATTGGTCAATCAGATCATTCAGGGGAAGTAATATGCCCTTTGAACCATAATTAATAATTTCTGCCACTGTCAGACCGCAGCGGTAGAAAATATCAGGATAATCACCACTGGCGAACATCAGATTCTTGCGCTCCGCCCAACCCTGATCCGGTGCGGTTGTCCATTGAATGTGGATATTGGATAATTTTTCATACTCTGTAAAACAGGTAAGTTCATCCCAGGCCCTGTGATTGACATTTTGATTTCCAAATCCCGTCAGTGTAATTTTTTCCTTTACAATGGGATATCCTGTTGGGTTAAAATTGCTGTTTGCTGTAGTCGCAGCGTTCATGGTGCTCGGCTGGCTCCCTCCGCTTCCGAATACAAATGCCGTTGTAACGGCAAATATTAAAATTGCAATACCCGCTTTCCTGAAACATTTCATAAAAACCTCCTGAATTTATTCTTAACCTTTCAATGCCCCAAGCATAACGCCTCTGACGAAGTGCCGCTGGATGAAGGGATAAGCTACCATAACCGGTACACTTGCCACAATTATTAACGCGTATTTAATAGCTTCACTTTGAAGGAGCGCGTCAACCCAGCCTGCCGTGTCCACAACATCATTCAGTTGAGACAACAACAGGATTTCCCTTAAAAATAACTGTAATGGATATTTTGCCCTTGAATTAATATAAAGCAGAGCCTGGAAATACTGGTTCCAGTGAGCTACTCCGTAAAAAAGGCAAATGACAGCAATTATCGCATTTGAAAGGGGTAAAATAATGTGGAAAATTATATATAACTGGCTTGCACCGTCCACTTCAGCTGATTCGACCAGTGAGTCCGGAATTGAATTCTGAAAAAATGTTCGCATGACAACCATGTTGTACATGGAAATTGCTCCGGGTAAAATCAATGCCCACATGGAATTAATAAGTTTTAAATTTCGCACAACCAGATAAGTAGGGATCATACCGCCGGAAAAAAACATTGTGAACGCAAAAACCATTGTTAAAAAAGTACGGCCGAACAGATCTTTGCGGGATAATGTGTATGCACCGATAAAAGTAAGTATGAAATTTGTTGTTGTTCCAAAGACTACCAGAACGAGTGAATTTTTATACCCAGTCATAATATCTTTATGTTTGAACACATCAATGTATGCGTTTATTCTTGGGTCAATGGGCCATAATACCATGCGCCCCTGTAATACTGATAATGGAGACGAAAATGAAGCGCTTAATACATAGACAAGGGGATACACCACTATTATAAAAATGATACCGCATAAAGTGATGTTTACGGCATTAAAAAGGAGATCCCCACGGGATAGTTTTACTTTCATCCTTCCCCCTAAAACAGACTGGTTTCGCCTTTTTTCCGGGCGATTTGGTTTACAATAACCAGAAGTACACAATTTATTACTGAATTGAAAAGACCGACTGCAGCTCCAAAAGATATTTCGGCATTCAATATTCCCGATCTGTAAACATAGGTTGAAATTACATCTGAAGATGGCATATTAATGGTGTTTTGCATCAAATATACTTTTTCAAAACCGATACTCATGATCCGTCCGCATTGCAGAATTAATAATATAATTATGGTTGGCATTATGGATGGAATCGTAATATGAATTATGCGTTTTAATGTTGAAGCGCCGTCAACAATAGCTGCTTCGTAAAGACTGGGATCGATGCCTGCTATGGCTGCAATATAAATAATTGAGCTCCAGCCGCAATGCTGCCATACATCGGACAGAACGTACAATGTTTTGAACCAGGATGGTTCAGCCATAAAGTGTATTGGTTTTATGCCCATACCGGCCAGTGCAAAATTTGCAATCCCGGTAAGAGGTGAAAGCATATTGGTCATCATACCGACAACAACGACTGTTGATAAAAAATGCGGTGCGTAAGTTACCATCTGCATTGTCTTCTTGAATTTTGTTGAACTTAATTCACTCAGCATTACCGCTAAAATTATAGGCGCCGGAAAAGAAACCGCGAGTTCATATAAACTTAATCCGGCTGTGTTGGTAATGACCCGGACAAATTGATATGAACTAAAAAAGCGCAGGAAATGCTGAAAACCTACGAGCGGGCTCTTGGTAATTCCGTCTACGGGATTAAAATCCCGGAATGCAATCTGGACACCGTACATCGGCACGTAATGAAAAATTATAAAATAACCAATTACGGGAATCATTAAGAGATATAACTGCCAGTACTTTAGCATTGAACGCCGGATTAATTTGGAATTCAGAATATTTCCCTCCTTTAAAATTTCAAATCAGATTATTTCTTTCCCAGGGATCGTTTACTGCATCGAATTTTTGCTGTATTTTTCCGTTTTTAAAGATTGACTTGTAATGTTTATCAATAATGACTTTCCAATCGGCAAGAGCTGACTGTATTGTTTCACGGTGTTCCTGCGTTTCACCTTTCAATACAGGCATCAACGAGATTGAATCCTGGAACTTATTTGTTATACCGGCGTAATCCAGGATTGATGCAGATAAATCGGTCAACTCTGTAAGTGCACCAGTTGTGTAATTTTTATTAATACCCGGACCTGAAAAAACAAGCGGTATATGAATTGAACCTTTATCCGGTAGATGCTTACCAAACAGGTTTTTATCGCCGAGCATTTCGCCATGATCACTTGAATATATTATTATTGTATTATCGGACTCTCCGCGATTCTCAACTTCATTTAAAAGAAGGCCTATTTGTGTATCGATATTCTCAAGCATGGCTGCGTAATTCTGGCGAACACCATTCAAAGCCATCGTATCTTCCGGTTTGCCGCGTTCGGCAGCCGGGAATATTACATTCTCCCATCTTTTTTTCATATTTAATGTAACATCCCAGGGATCATGCGGACCCGGAAAATTTACCTGTAAAAACCATGGCTTGTCTTTGGGGAAATTATGGAGCATTTCGATGCCGTTTGTTCCTGTCCAGGTATCTCCGTAGGCTTCATCGGGTAAGGGAGTCGGCACTGAACAGAACTTACCATTTTTTCTGCGCATTTCAAAATCAGAGATATGGCTTTCCATAAGACCTCTGTCCTGTAAATATTTCATATATGGGCCTTTTGGGCCGACGGGATCCCTTTTGAATGAATTTATTGTTGCCCATTTACCCTCGCTGTCAATTGCTGTCGTAAAACCTAATCTGCCTAAATCATCTATCCAGCCGTTGTCCCAATAGAATGTTGCTTTATGTATGTCAAACTTACCGACACCGCCGACTATATACCCATTATCACGTAAAACCCTGTAAAATGATTCTTTTTCTGCAGGATAATCATATTCATTACCGGGAACATGACAATTTTCATATCGGTTTCCGGAAGCCAAACAGGCACGAGCAGGAGCGCAGAGCGGTGAGGGTGATATGCACCTGTAAAAAGATGTCCCTCTGTGCATAATTTTTTCTATGTTCGGCATCCGGATTGGAAGTTTTTCAATCTGTATTATTTTTAAAATTTGATCATCATAAGGCATCCAGTCGCCGCGGTGTTGATCTGGAAAAAATAGCAGAAAATTAGGCCGCACCATTGACACCTTTTAAGAATGTTAAATAATAACGCCATGTTAATTAAACACAAGCAACGAAATACAGTCAAGGTGTCTATAGGTTCGGTTATAAAATTTTTTAAAAAAAGTCAATTTTCAATGGCTTAATTTTTTTTCTTGTTTGTGTAATAATAAGATTTACGCCTTTATCCCCAAAAGGAGACCTGAACAATGAAACCTAATTTTTTATTCCTGTTCCCCGACCAGCACCGCGGCGACTGGATGCCGTATAATGATAATGTTTTTAAGATTCTGCAAACCGAGAAACCGCAAATACGCATGCCAAATGTCGGGAACCTTATGCGCAAAGGTACTTCATTTTACCGCTGCATTACTCCTTCGCCGCTTTGCGCTCCGGCGCGCGCCTGCCTTGCCTCCGGGAGGCATTATGAAAACTGCCGGGTTCCCGGCAACGAATTTGATTATCCGGTTGACATGGAATCGTTTTACAGTGTATTGCGTGATAACGGTTATTCAGTCGGCGGAACCGGTAAATTTGATTTGCACAAGGTCGCACTGGACTGGGGGCTTGATGGCTGGGTAGATGATCTTGGAAAAATCGGCTTTACAGCCGGCATTGACAGCGAGGGTAAATGGGATGCTATTCAGTCGTTAAAAAAAGAACCTCCGGGGCCCAAAGGGCCGTACATGAAATTTTTAAAAGACAATGGACTGCTTGATGATCATGTTAAGGACATGATGACCCGCCGCGGACCGGATAACAGATATAACGTAAATCCTACTACGCTGCCGGATTACGCTTACGGGGATAACTGGGCCGGCAGTAATGGTGTCCGGATGCTTCATAATTTTCCCAAAGACAAGCCGTGGTTTTTGCAGGTCAACTTCCCCGGACCGCACGAGCCCTGGGATATTACAAAGTCAATGAAGGAACGCTGGAAAGATGCTGTGCTCCCGGCTGCCGATAGGGGAGTTCCGGAGAACGCCGCGGCTCTTGGCAAAGTTCGTCAGAATTACGCAGCCATGCTTGAGAACATCGACGCGCAGATTGGCCTGTTGCTTGATGAAGTTGAAAAGCGCGGCGAAACGGACAACACTATTTTTATTTACTCAAGCGATCACGGTGAAATGCTTGGTGATGTCGGCCTGTTTTTTAAATCACTTCCGGACAGGGCTTCGGTACATATACCGCTGGTATTTGCAGGTAAAGGTATACGCGAAAACACTGTAAGCGGAGCTCTGGCAGAGCTGACTGATCTGCCGGCTACCATCCTGGACTTCGCCGGCATTACAGTAAAATTCCATGAAGCCGTTTCCATGAGATCTGTATTAAACGGTAAAACAGATGAATACAGGGACTGTGTGCAATCAGCGCTTGCGGACTGGAAAGTCGTAATCGATAAAAGGTATAAAACAATTTTCCGGAACGGTAAGGCGGAAAGAAAGTATGATACTTTAAACGACCCCTGGGAGAGGAATAATCTGATTTAACGTTAAACTTACATTACGCTGCTAAGCGGTTCACCGGCAATGTAATGTATTTTCAATGTATTTCCCTGAACTTCTCCGGTGTCATGCCTGTATATGTTTTGAAGACTTTAATGAAATTAGACACATTTGTATATCCGGTGCTTCTGCAGATATCTTTGACATTTGTTCTGCCTTCGATTAACAATTTTTTGGCTTCTTCGATTCTTAAGCCGGAAAAATATTCATGAAAACTCTGCCCGGAATTTTCTTTTATCATGCGGCTAATATGATTGATTGACAGATTGAATTTTTCTGACAACGCCTTGAGACTGAAGTTATGATCTTTGAAGTTCTGATTAATATACTCAATTATTTCGCCGGCTCTCCCGGATTTTTTTGCGTTAATTTTCTCGTTTACAATACAGCAAATTTGTTCGAGCAGAGGGAGTATATTGGTTTTGAGTTCATCGGGGTTTTCTATTGTAGTGACTTTGCTCAGAAATAAATGCGAAACATCCATTTTTAAGCTGATAGCGGTCTTTAACACACTGTTTATGACATCAAAAATAATACAACGTTTCATCATCTGCGTTATTTCCGCTGTCCGGATTTTTTCCATGATATTATCCAGGGCGGCAGCACATGATTCCGTAATTCCCAATTTCATGCTCTGTATTAACAGCAATATATCTGCTGATGTGTAATCCATTGAATCGGGCTGAATATTTTCGAGTTCATCGAAAAATATTATATCTGATTGTGGTTGATATTGAGCGGCAGTCAAGGCTTCCGCCATGGAATTACCCAGTTTTAATGATGAATTGTATATGCTGCCTGCAGCAATAATAATTTCGGTTTTGTCCTGAATAAAAACGTTGGCCAGATATTCGGTATATCTGCGCCTGATTTCCCTGGGATCTTTTCCAAGACCGCATACCACTGTCAGAATATTACTTTTTGGATCTGGTTCAAAAAGATAACCTGTGAATTCTGCGGAGTTTTTTTCTTCTATACACTTTTTCGTGAGTAAATAAATTTTTTGATATCTGTCTGCAGCAGAGACCGGATATTTAAATTTTAAAAGAATTACGCAGTAATTTGGAACTTCAAGGTTTATGCCAAGATTTTTATAATAATCAATTTCTGGTTTTTTAGAACCGGTTACTAATAAATTCAACGCGTCATAATACAGCTGCCGGTTTTGAAGATTAATATGTTTTTCCAAAGATTGCAGAGGTTTATAGTGGCTGTAAGCAATCAAGAAACATAAAATTACGCATAAGAGCGAAATTAATGACAACACCCAACCGTAGATAATCCTGAGGTTATTCACAGGTTCGGTATATTTTACGGAAAACAGACGCAGCGTACATTTGATGCTGCCGGACGATGAGGCGCCGTAAAGTATATTGCCGCCGCCATTGATTGACTGTGCGCTGCCCAGCAGAAGATTGTTTTCCCAGTAAATGGATATTTCACCGTCAAGTCCGCCGGCGACCGTGTTTATACGGTTCAGAAGATCGTCCTGCCTCAATACAAAGATTATGAAAGCGTCCTTGCGATCCATTGAAATATTGATTGTTGAAACAGGGTAAGTGTATAAAAATATTTTTTTATTTTCTGAATTGGTAATTGATCGAAGTTCGGGCTGCTTATCATCTTCGATTTCCTTAATAAAGTTTTCCCACATATCCATTCCCAGGACTTTTTCAAAATAAACCCACCGGTAATATTTCCCGTTATTATTGTAAATATTTTCACTGTCCTTCTGTACAAAGAGAATATCACTTGCTATCTGTGACTGATCGATGTATTTATTAAAATCTTTGACCATAAGAAATTCGTTATATGCGTTTAGATTAATAAATGATGGCTTAAAATATGGATTTAAGGCTATGTTAAATGCTATTGAAGTAAATTTATCAAACTGTGAGGTGAGGTCTTCTTCTGCTTTGTCCAGTTTATATTGCTGAAGATTTTTTATCTCATCGTCAAGTTTTTGCATGGTATTGTTTAGCAGAAAAAATCCGGTAAGTACAGCAGGCAGGCAGAACAATAAAATGTTTGTCAGAAAATATTGAAAAAATAATTTTTTATTCTGAGGAAAATTGACCGGCATATAAAACTATTTTACACCGCCATGGTATATAAGCTCAATCCTTGCGAAGTTTTATTATTACGGTGTATAGGGGACGACTCCTTTGCTGTTCATTGGGTAGCCGAACAGGTTCATATAGTATTCACCTGTCAGGAATTTATCGCTGTGTTCGTCAAGAATTTTTAGCAACTGCCGGTCCAGAGTTTTCTGTAAATCATTGTACGCTGCTGCATTTACGAGGTTTTTCATCTGATAAGGATCTACCTGGTTATCATAAAGCAGCCACGGACCTTTCAGATCACGTGTGTAAGTATAACGGGTTGTTCTTATACCGCGGTATTCCCTGCCGCCGTCAAGTTTGGAAAACTCTCCAAAAGGATGTGGGCATTGAATCAGCGCAGCTATGTCATTTTGTTCCTTCTCCCCGGTGATAAAAGGGCGGTAACCAGTGCCTTCAACAGTGGCAGGAATTGGCAGATCACAGATGTCAAGGAGGGTTGGCATAATATCCGGTGTATTTATGGGCATGGAAATCACCTGTTGTTTTCTGCCCAACAGACCGGGATAGCTCAGTAAAAAAGGCACCAGTATGCTCTCATCCCAGGGATGTTGTTTCCTGTCTGCGCCATGGGATCCAAGCATGTCTCCATGATCTGAAGTAAAAACCAGCAGGGTATCTTCTGAAATACCTGCCTCGTCTATGGTTTTAATTATTTCCCCCAGATAAAAATCAAGCGCCGAAATGTGTGCGTAATATCCAGCCAGTTCAGTTTTGGTTTTTTCTGTTAGCTCCCACGGAACATTGGGCCTTGGTGTCAGGACCGCGGGATCGTAGAGCGCTTTGAATTTTTTTGGTGCGGTTTCGTATGGGTTATGTGGCGGCCCCCAGGAAAGTACAAGCAAAAAAGGCTTTTTTCTGCTATGTTGTTTGATATAATTCTGCGCGCACCGGGTTTGGGCTTCTGCATCGTAGCCGTCCCATTTTAGCTTTATATTTTCATCGCCGTAATAATATGAATTGTTGTAGTCGTGAGTACATTCAAGCACCTTCCAATAATCAAAACCTTGCCTGCGTTCGCGTGGAATAAAACTGCTCCTGCTGCCGTGTCCGTCGATATGCCATTTCCCGATATATGCGGTATCGTAACCGCCTGCTTTAAAAGCCTGCGCCAGGGAAACCGCTTCATTGCCAAGACAGACATTGTTCGTAATAACTTTATGTGTAAGTGAATATTGGCCGGTAAGCAGGCTTGCCCTGTACGGACTGCAAACCGGATGCCCGGAAACCGCTATTTTAAAAACAACGCATTGTTCTGCCAACGCGTCCATATTAGGCGTCTTAATATCCGGATTGCCCATGTAACCGCAATCTTGCGCTCTCTGTTGATCGCTGAAAATGAATATCACGTTTGGTTGACAGTGCATTCGGACCATGCTCACATTGTAAACGGAACTGTACCGTTTTCGTCCATTTCATAACCAAAAGCGTTCATGTACACTTCACCTTTAAAAAATTTATCTTTGCGTTCATCAAGTATATTCTGTAATTTATGATCAAGTTCATCGGTTAATTCTTTATACCCTGCTGTTCCTGCCAGGTTTTTCATTTGGTAAGGATCTTCAAGATTGTCATACAGAAGCCACGGACCGTTTAAATCGCGGACATATGTATAACGCATGGTTCTAATACCCCTGTATTCCTTTCCGTGTTCTTTTTTTGTGAATTCACCGAACGGATGGGTGCACTGTATCAGCGCAGGTTTGTCATATTCTTCTTTTTCACCTGTAATCCATGCACGGTAACTGACGCCTTCCACGGTCGCTGGGATCGGTAAATCACAGATATCCAGAAGAGTGGGCATAATGTCGGGTGTGTTTATGGGCATCAGTATTTCCCTGGGGTTATCTTTGAGCAGGGCAGGGTAACGCAGCAGAAACGGGGTAAGTATACTCTCGTCCCAGGGACGCTGTTTTCTTCTCTGTCCCTGTGAGCCGATCATATCGCCGTGGTCTGAAGTAAAAATAAAAAGGGTATTGTCCCTTAATCCCGCATCATCAACGGTTTTAATCATTTCTCCCAGATAACAGTCAAGCGCCGAAATATGGGCGTAGTAACCGGCCAGTTCTGTTCTGGTTTTATTTGCAAGCTCAGGCGGGACATTCGGCCTTAACGTGAGGGCCGCGGGATCGTATAGTGATTTGAATTTTTGCGGTGCGGTTTCGTAGGGGTTATGGGGCGGCCCCCATGAAAGTACAAGCAGGAAAGGCTTTTCATTTTTGTAATTTTTTATATACTCCTGCGCGTCTCTGGTCTGGGCTTCCGCGTCGTAACCGTCCCATTTTTGTCTAACGTTTGTGTCACTGTAATAATATGAATTATTATAGTCATGGGTACACTCAAGCACTTTCCAGTAATTAAAACCCTGGCGTCTCTCCCTGGGTATAAAATTACTTCTCCCGTGGCCGTCAAGATGCCATTTCCCGATATAGGCGGTTTCGTAACCGCCGGAGGTAAAGGCCTGGGCTAGTGAAACGAAGTCATTGCCCAGACACACATCATTGGCAATTATTTTATGAGTCAGCGGGTACTGGCCTGTCAGAAGGCTTGCCCTGTACGGACTGCATACCGGGCTGCCGGAAACCGCTAACCTGAACGAAACGCTTTGACGTGACAAGGCATCCATGTTCGGTGTTTTTATATCGGGATTACCCGCGTACCCGCAGTCCTGCGCTCTCTGTTGATCGCTGAAGATATAAATTACATTCGGATGCCTTGTCATTTGTTTCCTTTTGTATAAATATAAAATTTATTTCAAATTTTTTAAATATACAGTGTATGCATTTTGGTAAATTTTTTCCAATTCAGCGGCTCCCATATTTTTCACATTTTCAAGATAAGCAGGGATATTGCTTATTGGTTCAACACCTGTTATAAATTTGGCTTCCATAATATTCATATAATCTCTAACATTAGACGTTAATTCAAGAACTCTGTCATTTACATCACTATCAAAATAAACCACAGGATATCTAGGAACCAAATAAGGTTT
>WQZG01000042.1 GCA_009780855.1 Treponema sp. | reverse complement strand
TTGAGGCGGGCAACGGCTTTTCGCTGTTGTCCCTGGAACTGGAAACCGGCAGACGCAACCAAATACGGGCTCACCTGGCGGCCATTGGCCATCCGGTGGCAGGCGACAGGAAGTATTGGGCCAAAACCGATCCGGTTAAACGCCTGTGCCTGCACGCAGCAGATATCGCTTTTTACCATCCCAGAGACGGCAAATTAATGGAATTTTACAGCCCTGTACCGCAGAGTTTTGAGCGGATTTTTATGTATTCATGGGATTAGGTTTACGGGAAAAAATTGCAAATGATGAATGAGAAGGGAGAAATGAAAAAAGAACTATTTGGAAGCGGCGCTGCAAGCGGCGGCTATTTCTTTACCTACCAGTTGGCGGATAATAGCTTCCGGGGTGGTATTAGCGGCTCCCGCTTTGATACGCAGCCAGTTGGCAGAAAGATCATCCACGAAAATGAGTGTGTCACCTTTTTCTGCATGTCTTGCAAAAAAACCGCTTTTGCCATTGCCGGATAATTTGGGTGGATTTTTGGTATAATATTCGTCCAGAGCATCATATTCTTCATCGGTCAAATCAGGCATGGTTATCTCCTATATTTTAATCAGTTTACGGTGTATGTTAGTACATTTCATAGCATGAAAAACCCGTACTGTTTGTTCATTAATTACATTATACATTATTTCCAGCAAATTTGCATTGTTGTCAAATCCTATCAACAGGTGCTTGCCAGGATCATTTTCAATAACGTCGTCATATCGCCAATTCATTATGGCATGACGAATATTTTCTTCGGTGATGTTGTGCTTGAAGGCAGACGTTACATATTTAACAACGACTTCCATACAAAAATAATCATTGCATAACCAGAAATAATTATCAATGAATGAACAATGAATAGCATGTATAAGATACCGGAGTACAAGTGCTCAAATAATATGTGCTATTTGGCGCATTTTTATAAATCATTTTTTGCGCCAAATGGCGCATTTTAATTGGAATTTCTCCTGCATTGATAGAGGGCGCCGTCGGATTTTATAAAATCGGCTATACGTTTTCTGCCGTTACCCTGTATTAATGAATATCCGCCCGGCTGTTTTGACATGGTGGAACAAGCCGCCCTGTAGTTTACAATATTGCCCAGCCCGTTGATAAATTGATTAATTTCATTCATGTATTTTTCTTTTATATTACTGTATTGATTTATGGAAAATAAATTATTTATTTCATGAGGATCGGCGGTCAGATCATACAATTCGCCGTCAATAATATTTTCACAAAGGTAATCACTGTATTTAAGATAGTGATCACCGGGCAGCATTTCATGCAGTCTGTCCTGGGCAGGGTAATATGTAAGCTTCCATTGTTTATCGCGTACTGTGATCACAGGCTCGTTTTGTACACCTCCGCAAAACGATTCTGCGAATATTTTATCCTTGTGCTGCATTGTTTTTCCTGTAAGCAGCGGCAGCAGACTTTTACCCTGAACCTGCCCGGGCGCTGCAATACCGGCGATATGCAGCAAGGTGGGCATTATATCGATATTCTCCGCAAATGTATTCAAACGCTGTGCACCTTTGTTCATCCCGCGCGGAAGTTTGATTAGCAGGGGGATGCGCAGTAACTCATCATACATCGGGCCCCATTTTTCAATAAAACCGTGCTCACCCAATAAAGTACCATGATCGGATGTTAAAATTACCGCTGCATCGTCGTAGAGACCGAGACGCTTTAGCTCATCAAGCGCCATGCCCACTCTGTCGTCGACATGGCTTACAAGCCCATAATAACTGGATATGGCTTTTCGGTAATCCATTTCTTCCAGTCTGTCGAATCCCCTTGTTTTATAGAAATATCTTTGTAAAACAGGTTTGTTCATAACTGAACAGCAAAAGCTGGGAGGAAGTTCCAGTTTGGCGGGATCGTATAAATCACAATAAGGTTTGGAAGGAATATAAGGGCTGTGGGGATCTAAAATTGAAAGCCTCATAAGAACAGGATTATTACCCCGTGCATTTTTAAGAGCGGAAACAAATTCGTTTGTCAGGACCGAATCTGGTGTCTGGTTTGCCGGGACAGGGCTTTTACCATGTATAATGATTGATATATCTCCTTCATTTTTTTTGAATTCAGCTTTTGCGCGTAATTCCCTGTCTGTTATGCCGAAAACGGTAACGGCGCTTGCTTTGGAAGGATGATGTTCGTCAAAGCCCATTGTTTTATAATCACAGTTTGTATGCAGCTTACCGTAATTTATTGTCCTGTATCCGTTTTCTTTTAATACTCCGTACAGAGAAACTTCTCCCTCCAGGGGAATAAACCCGTTGTCCAAAACTCCGTGCGAAAGGCACCTGCGGCCAGTGGCAAGACTTTCCCTCGACGGAGCACACATCGGACTTGAACAAAAACAATTTTCAAATACAGAACAATCGCGGGCAAAAGCGTCAATATTCGGCGTACGAACCGCAGTGTTTCCCATACATCCCAGCGCATCAGAGCGCAGTTCATCCAGAATAATAAAGAAGATGTTCGGCCGTTCCATTTTTAACTCCGGTTCTGATAATACTCAAGAAGGCTGTGAAGGAATAAATCCGCCACAGGGTCTTTCCCGATGGCGTCCTCCAGCCTGTACTGACAGATTACCATTCCGCCTTTGCCGAGCTTAAACGAACTGAAGGTGCTGACTATCGAAAAGTCCATTGGTTTATCCCAGATGGTTGCATTCATAAATATGCAGCCGGCCAATACTTCCTGCTCCTGTTCCTGAATATTGCCAAAGGCTATTCTGGGTATTATTTCTCCAAATTCATCACCCAAAAGTCCGCTGCTGTCCAGTGTTTGAAACACCGGATTTTTGTACGCATAATGTGAAGCCGGTATCCAGTTGCCGCGGGCGCCGCAGGTGTAAAACGGCGCTGAAGTAATTTCCGGAAAAACAGCGTCGTATCTGCGGGGACGCGATTCACCTCTGAACGGCTCAATGAAAATGATCGTTCCGCCATTATTCCGGATATTGTTTTTGGCTGCTTTTATGCGTTCTTTTATCTCCGGCTCAATGTACCGGAGATCATCCAGTACTATGTGTAAATTGGCGCCGGAGTTATTATCTGTTCCCCGGGATATAAATTTTTCAAGAATTTCAGGTCTGGACGTAATAAAATCTGCCGGCGGTAATACAGCGCCCGCTGCGTGTTCATGTGCTAAATTTTTATCTTGCAGGAATTTGCGTGAGAAAAAGCGCTGACCTTCATCCTGTGTAAGCAGCACTCCGTCAATCAATAGTTTTGCCCCGATAGTATATGTACCGGTCTTGCTTTCGTTGATCATTACTCCGGAGCACAGCAGCTTTTGCAGACGTTCCCCGTTTATTGTAATATTCCATTGTCTGCTATAAACACTCTGCCCGGACTTTGACTTGATCTCCAGCCGGAGTTCTGCGTCTGCCCTGACAGCAGCTTCGTTTATGAGGGTAATATCAATTTCTATAGGGAAGTCCGAATATCCGGTTAGCGGCGGTTTTTTTAATACAATTCTGAATGGCGACTGTGCTTTTAAATAATCTGTGCAGACCGGCTTGGGATCACGGAACACGTCTACCATCTCTGCGCCCAAAATCAATCCGCCGGCCGAGTAGGCGTGGGTTACATAGCCGTTTACTTTGGGGTTGGTTAAAAGCGCTTCCAGCTGCATTTTATTGCCCCGGCTCTGAACAATCTGCGTCAGGCGGCAAAGCTCTTCGGGGCTCTCAAAAATTTCTCCCAATTTTCCGCTGGTAAAACATTCCCGCAGGCTTTTATCAAGGCTGATAAACTGCTCATAATCTTCATACGAAATACTGTTGTCCATGTACTTCTTATATTTTGCGATAATATCAGTAAAAGACGGTACGCTTCCGTAACCATACTCAGATATAAAGGTGATCTTATCTTTGTCTCCTATGGTGTTCATTTCATCATAAATTTGTACATTGATTGGTGCGGGACGGTATATGTGGATGTCATGGCATACAACGGCTTCGCTTGAATACGGGAGGTAAATATTGGCAAGTCCTTCCCCGCGAATTCCTTCTCCCTGAATCCAGCCGCCTGATTCATCAATAATGATCCTTGTCGTATCCAGTTCCCGTGCGAGCAGACAAAACTCGTCCATGTACCGTATTGTCGATGGAGTTTCATCAGGCGGCGGCAGCTGCCGGCTGGGGGTTTTCCTGCCGAAATCCGGAAGCCACGATGACTCGTTAAGGATACACCACATTACAACAGACGGGTGATTACGATCGCGCAGTACCATTTCTCTGATATTATCCGAGCACCTTCGTACGACATGGGGAGATTCAGCAATCCATTCGATGGGAGGTTCGTTGCAGAGCATCATGCCCAGTTCATCGGCCGCGTCAAGCACCATCGGATGAATCGGTATTTGCCAGTATCTTAATAAATTAAATCCGGCTTTTTTTGCGCTTAAAATATCTTTGCGTGCAAAGTCTTTGTCTTTTGGATACGCTATGGTAATGGGGAAGAAACCTTCGTGGAAGCCGCCCTTTAAAATAATCTCTTTGCCGTTTAGAATAAATTTGCCGTCTTTCGCGTTCAGCTCGCGGAAACCGAACAGCTCCCTTACATGGTGTGTTTTCCCCGAACACTCCAGTGTTATGTCAACGTTGTACAGATAGGGATTTTCACAGGACCATGGTACAGGGTTCGCGAGCGGAATTTCTGCCGTAAATTTTTTAACTCCCCCGCAAAGGAGATTCATTTCCGCATTGCCGATTAAGGCCCATTCCTGATCCTTCGGTGATACTTTTATCCCGATGCTGCCAAAAGCCGGCTCTGATTTACATATGGTTTCTATATTCAGCAAAATACTTTTTTTGTTGAACAGGGGCTCAATATAAACATCGTTGATGTAGCATTTTTCGGTTACCAAAAGTTCGACTGGCTGCCATATCCCGCCAAAGTTAAAAGATTCCCATTCACGCCAGCATGGCGTTTCTTTAAGGATCATACCGTCTATGCCGATCTCGTCTTTTGGCGGATCCACCACCCGCACCAGTAAATTGTTTGGTCCGTTTTTAATATTCGCGGTTACATCAAATTCAAACGGGGTATACCCGCCTTCGTGATTACCCAGATATACACCGTTAAGCCAGACTTCTGCGTAGTAGTTTACCGCGTTAAAGCGTATTCTGACGATTTTGCCGGTTATATTATCCGCGTTAAAATCGTGTAAATACCAGGCTACACCGTCGTAACCAGGCTTTATTTCTTCCCAGCATGACGGCACGCGTATAGGAGTATTTGCCTTTTTTACAATACTTAAAATCTCATCCGGCGGCAGTGTTTTATTTTTATTTTCGGCATCAAAGGCAATGAACCATTCACCGCATAAATTTACACTGTCTGTGTTTAGTTTATTTCTGAACATTCGTGTTTTCTCCTCTGCGCTGGTCAGGTATATCCGGGGCTGTTCCAATATTTTGCATTATGGAACAGCCTTATATGCTTAATAAAAATTTTGATTTATGGAAAGTTACTGCTTACTGCGTAATTTATTTTGCTCGGTATAATCTGCAATGAGCGCTGTTCCGCCGGCTTTATTCCAGTTATCAATAGCAGCTCTCCATTGAGCTTCATTGATCTGACCTGCCACAAATTGGGAGTTCGCGTCATTCATGATTTGAGCCAGTTGGGTAGTAGGAACTTTGGCAATAAAGTATTGATCTGTCTGGGCGTAATCTCTATAGTTTGCTACCTGGAAATCATATCCCAAACGCAGTTCAGGTTTGTCACTGATCTGTAAATTCGCGACTATTTGAGGCAGAACATAAAGGGAAAGCATGGGCGCAAGGTCTTTTGTCAATTGAGCCTGATCGATAATAACTGTTTGATCCCCATCCATTCTGTAATGAACTCCCTCAACTCCCTTGTAGAAAAGATTAAATACTTCCGGATCCATGGTTCGGTTAAAGAACGCAAGTATCTTATCGACTTTATCCTGGGTTTTTACAGACGGTTTTGGTATCATATAAAAACAGTTAAAATTTGGCTGCGATTCACAGGACAATATTCCGTCCGGACCTTTAAAGGCGCCCAATGGTGCAATCTTTGCTCCCGGATTGTTGAATACAGCATTAAATGCTCCGTCAGAGATCATCCCGATAGCGCCGCCGGTTACAATACCTGCTTTGCCCTGGAAAAACGAGTTTCTAATATTGCCCTGGTTGGTGGACATGAAGTCCTGATTCATCAAACCTTCATCATAAACCTTTTTTATGAATTTTAGCGCGTCAATGTAGTTGGTCTGATAAAATGCCGGCAGAATCTGACCGTCTTTATCTTCGTACCAATACGGATTCATTCCTAAAGACATCACTACCGGGTTAAGTATGCCAAGGCCATTCATGGCTACACCAAAGGTATCATTTCTGCCGGTTTTTGCAGGATCACCGGCAGTAAATGCTTTAAGTACATTGTAAAACTCATCGGTGGTTTGGGGCATTTTAAGACCTAAATTTTCCAGCCAATCAAGCCTTATAATCATGCCGGCAGGTCTTTTAAGAACCATTCTTGGAACCCCAAAAATTTTACCATCGTAACGGCCGTAATCCCAATTTATATCAAGGTTCTTTAAGTTGGAATAATTATTAAACAGAGGGCCCAGTTCCCAAAACATGCCCGATCTGATCGCATCCACCAGGAACTGTGTTTTCCAGTAACTGTTTTGAGCTTCCATTACATCGGGTAATTCCTGTGAAGCAATGACCAGCGCCGCTTTTTCACTAAGGCTGGTTGGCGGTATCCAGTCAAAGCTCAGTTTTGTATTGGTCAAATCCTGAAGTTTCTGCAGTATAATTGTGTTCTCAGGAATTTCAGCCGACCAATACGGCGCCAATATTTTAATTTCGGTAGGCCCTGACGCCGCTGCGGGGGCAGACTGAGAAGTTCCTCCGGCATAAAGCCGGACTGCTCCGCAAATGCTGATTGCCATTAGCAATGACATAAAAATACAGAGTTTCTTTTTCATTCTTTTGTTCTCCTTACGTACGGCTGCATATATACAACAGCATACACCGCACAAAAAATTTCAGGAAATAAATTTCCTGTTCAAACCCTAATGCCTTAATTTTTTATTCTGATCGGTATAATCCGCAATGAGCGCTGTTCCGCCGGTTTTTTTCCAGCTATCGAGAGCGTCTCTCCACTGAGCTTCGTTGATATCTCCTGTCACAAATTTTGTATTTGCGTCATTCATAATTTGGTTCAGCTGGGCAGTCGGAATAGCAGTTATAAAAAATGCGTCCATCTGCTGGTAATCCCTTAAGTCCTGAAATTGGAAATCGTACCCGGCCCGTCTTCCTTCCTTTGAACTGATCTTTAATGACTCAAGTATTTGACACCTGACATAAAGGGACAGCATGGGGGCAAGATCTTTCGTTAACCTGGGCTGATCGATTATGACAGTCTGGTCGCCGTCCATTTTATAGTGAATGCCTTCAATTCCTTTTACGAAGAGATCAAATACATCCTGATCCATAGTCCTGTTAAAAAATTCAAGTATTTTTGCGACCTTGTCCTGGGATTTAACAGATGGTTTTGGTATCATGTATTGGCAGTTAAAGCCCGGATTGGCAAAAGTGGATAAAACTCCATCAGGTCCTTTAAACGCTGCCAGAGTCCCGATTCTCGCCTGGGGAGAATTTGTGTATACAGCGTCGTAAGCTCCATCGGATATCTGGCCTACCCAACCCTGGACCATGCCAGCTTTGCCCTGGAAAAAAGACTGCAGAACATTGCCGGCATTGGTAGCCATAAAATCTTTATTTACAAATCCGTCGTCATAAATCCGTTTTGCAAATTTAAGAGCATCCATATAATTGTCCTGATAAAAAGGCGGTAAAATCTGCATGTCTTTGTCTTCATACCAGGACGGGGTCATTCCGTAAGACATGAGTATAATATTTAAACAGGTCAAACCATTCATGGCCATTCCGAACGTGTCGGTTCTGCCGGTTTTTGTGGGATCTCCTGTGGTAAAAGCCTTTAATACATTGTACAGTTCATCGGTAGTTTGAGGCATTTTGAGACCCAGATTATCAAGCCAATCCAGTCTCATGATTAAATTCCCGTCCCTTTTTAATATTTGTCTTGGAATACCATATACCTTACCGTCATACTTGCTGTAATCCCAAATAATAGGATCAATTTGCTGCATAAAATTTGGGTAATTATTTAGCATGGGACCGATTTCCCAAAACATACCTGCCCTTACTGCTTCCACTATAAACTGCGATTTCCAGATACTGTTATAACTTGCCAATACTTCAGGCAAATCCTGGGAGGCGATCACCAACGCGGCTTTTTCCGGATAAGCGGTCGATGGAACCCACTCTACGTTTAACTTCGTATTTGTCATTTGTTCAAGTTTCTGGAAGATGCTGGTATCCTCAGGAATTTCAGCCGACCAGTATGGAGTTAAAATGCTGATCGGAGTAGGTCCGTCTGCAACCGCCTGTGCCGCCTGTGAACTTCCGCCGGCGAAGAGCTGCGCCGCACTAATTAAGCCGAGCACCATCATCAATGACAAAATAATATGCAGTTTCTTTTTCATCTTTTCCTCCTGTGATAAAGTGAAAAATTTTTATTATGGAAAACAAATTTAAATTTGGTTTTCCAGGAACCCATTTTAAAACTAATCAAGTTTTGGAATTGGCTCATTTTACCGATTTATGTAAGTTACCCCTTTACTGCGCCCAGCATGACTCCCTTGACGAAGTATTTTTGTAAAAACGGATACAGAACAAGTATGGGAAGTGTTGATACGAATATCGCGGCAGCCCGCAATGATTCAGGCATTAAGAGGAAAAATGAACCTCCTATTTCCGTATTTCCCATATCCATCATGGACAGCATTACTATATTTCTGAGCAGAACCTGCATCGGCCATTTTCTTGCGTCACTCAAATATAAAATGGCGGTCATGAACGAATTCCAGTGTCCTACAGCGTAAAAAAGTGTAATGGTAGCCAGAATGGGCGTAGATAACGGCAATACAATCCGAAACAGAACTATCAGGTCATTGCAGCCGTCCATTCTCGCCGATTCGATCAACTCGGCCGATATTTCCTGGAAAAAATTTTTGATTAAAATAAGATTAAATGCGTTAATGGCAACCGGAAGTGTGAGTGCCCAATACGTGTTCTGCAGATGCAGCAGACGGACATTCAAAAAATTAGGTATCATGCCTACCTGGAACACCATTGTAAATACGATGAAGCTCATTATTACGTTGCGGAACTTTAATCTTTTTTGGGCCAGAGCGTAAGCCATAGTAACCGAAAAAAACATATTGATTACTGTACCCATTAAGGTAATAACAACTGAATTTCTTATTGCTCCCATAAATGTAGCCGACGTCGTGATATATTTGATCGCCGCGGCTGATAATTTACGCGGAATAAGCAGAAAGCCGCCCTTGATTATTTCGTCGGGGTGAGCAAATGTAGTGGCAATGATATTAATGAATGGCAGCAGTGTAGTAAGCGCAAAAATTAATAAGAATATAACAATAACAATATCAATTAATTTACTTGCCAGTGATCTGTCTTCAACCATGCCTGTCTCCTACAGAATGCCGCTTTGTCCAGCTTTTTTGGCCCACCAGTTAGCGCTGACCACCATGATGCAGGCGACAACTGATTTAAACATACCTACAGCTGTTGTAAAGCTAAACCTGCCCTGGGTTATGCCAACGTTATACACGTACGTATCAAAGACCTCGCCCACGTCCCTGTTGCCGGCGTTTATCATTACGAAGAGCTGCTCAAAACCTACATCAAGAAACGAACCCATCCTGAGTATCAGAAGAATCGCGATTGTAGGGGCAATGGCCGGCAGGGAAATATTCCAGAGTTTGTGAAACCGGTTTGCGCCGTCTATTGAAGCTGCTTCGTATAAATTGGGATCAATGCCGGTAAGGGCAGCAAGGAAGATAATCGTACCCCAGCCGCCTTCTTTCCAGATTGTCTGTCCCAATATCAACGGCCGCAGCAGATGTACGTCCGACAAAAAATTTACTTTAGATCCGGAGAGTGAAAAAATAACATTGTTTACAGCTCCGCCCTCTGTGGTAAATAAAACATAGGTGATACCGGCGACAATAATCCAGGAAAAAAAGTGCGGTATGTATATAATTGTTTGAACCGTTTTTTTATATACCTGATTTTTTAATTCATTCAGCAACAGCGCCAGAATGATGGGCAGAGGAAAGAAAAATACGATATTAATGACCGCAAAAACCAGTGTGTTTCTAAGCAATCTAAAAAATATTGGATCTGCAAACAAGCTTTGAAAATTCGCAAATCCTACCCATTTACTCTTCCATAATCCCAAAAAAGGCTGGTAATTCTGAAAAGCTATAGCCAGACCCCATATCGGAAGTAGCTTAAATAAAACATAGTACAAGAGTCCGGGCAGCAGCAGTATGTAGAGCCATTTATCGTAGAGCCAGATCTTTTTGAGACGATCTCTTTTGGATAAATTCATTTAATCATTTCCTGTTAATTTTTGATTGATATCCTTTTAACCGCATAATATTCTTCCATGCTGTAATGAGAACAATCTTTGCCCATGCCGCTTTCTTTTAACCCGCCGTGCGGCAGGTTAAATGCGTAGAAAGGTTCGTTTACACAGATGCTGCCAAAATCCAGTCTCCGGGAAATACCAATGGCTTCCTGAAGATCTTTTGTAAATAAATATGAGGCGAGCCCGTACTCCGTGTCATTGCCCAAAACCGCAATATCATCTCCGTCGCCGAATTCTATAATTGGCATTATCGGCCCGAATATTTCTTCATCGTATACACGCATTCCATTGTGCACATTGTCGAGTACTGTAGGTTCAAAGAAAAAACCATCCCTTTCTGCTTTTTTCCCGCCGCAAAGGACTTTGGCGCCTTTGTTTACGGCGTCCTTTACCAGTTCCGCCATGGCGTCGCAGGCCTTTTTGGAAATCATCGGCCCCATGTCCGCCTTGGGGTCTGTATTGCCGGACCCAAGCCGAACTTTTTTAACATTTGCCAATACATGCCCGATAAACCGGTCCTTTACGGATTTATGGACAAAAATCCGGTTGGCGGCTACACATACCTGCCCGCAGTTGCCGAATTTATTATCACATACATGGGCAGCCGCTTTTTCGATGTCAGCAGAGGGCATAACTATTGCCGGCGCGTTGCCGCCCAGTTCCAATGAAAAATGTTTGATAGAAGTTGCCGAAGATTTAATTATTTCTCTGCCCGTTGAGGAAGATCCGATCAACGTTAACATTTTGGGAATCGTGCTTTCACATAACGCCGCTTTTACCCCGTTATCATTCGCGGCAATTATATTGATCACACCGCCGGGAATGCCTGCTTTGCGGGCGAGGCTTCCAACATAAAGACTGGCGAGCGGCGTATTTGATGACGGCTTAATGACGCAGGTACAGCCGGATGCGAGAACCGGCCCCAGTTTATACCCAAGATTGAGCAATGGAAAATTCCAGGCGAGAAAACCTACAACAACCCCCAGCGGCTGTTTCACAATCATGTTCAGATGACTGTTTGTTTCATCGGGAATTATTTCACCTTTCATCCTTTTGGCCTCTTCCATAAAAAAAGAAAGGCAGGATGGCAGCATTTCAAAGTCATAATCGGCGTTGGATAACGGTTTTCCCGTTTCTTCAATCAGAATTTTTACAATATTTTCTTTTTCTGCCCTTAATAATTCAAGGAAACGTGAAATATACGACCACCTTTCACCAAGACTATATCCTGACCACATAACAAAAGCTTTTTTTGCCGCTTCCAGCGCTGTAATTGCCTGACTTACGCTGGTAGATTTAATTTTTGTGATAATCCTGCCTGTCTCAGGATTATAAACATCTATTTCTTTTCCCTCACCTTCAAGCAGCTCACCGTTGATATAGTTCAAATACATAGTATGGCTCCTTATCAATTTATTCGTAAATCATCAAATTTATTAGTAAAATGCTATTTTATACATATAACGTAACATGGCTTTTTATACTTGTCAACAAATTTTTAAAATAATTTTTTTATGGAAAATATTATTAAACTTTGGTATAATTAAAAATCATAAAATCATGCTGAAACGATCTGAGTCAGGAGGCAAAAATGATTCAAAATATTGCGATGCCGCAGGAAATAATTAACCAGCTTGAAAGCAGAGGTATTATAGCGGTTCTTGAGATTGAAAGAGTAGCTGACGCGGTTCCGGTTGCGCAGGCTCTTCTTGAGGGAGGTGTAAACGTAATTGAGCTTGCACTTCGTACACCGGCAGCTGAACCTTCCATACCATTAATAGCGGAAAAAATTCCGGGGATGATGATTGGTATCGGAACCATAATCGAAGGCGGTCAGGCGTCACGGGTAAAGAGATATCGCGGAGTAAGCTTTGGAGTTTCTCCGGGGATTAATCCCGTTATTGTTCAGGAAGCCATTTCCAGTGAATTACCTTTTGCTCCGGGAATAGCCACCCCAAGCGAACTGGAACAGGCCCTGTCTCTGGGCTGCAGGGTTGTAAAGTATTTCCCCGCCGAAGGAATGGGAGGGCTTTCTTTTCTTAAGAGCATGGATGCTCCGTACAAACATCTGGGAGTTAGGTATATCCCCCTTGGCGGAGTTTCGCAGAACAACCTTGCTGACTACGCAAAGACCAGTCAAATACTGGCTATTGGGGGCAGCTGGATCGCCAACAGAGAATGTATCAAGTCCGGCGCCTGGGGTGAAATAACCAAAGCGGCAAAAGCCGCAAAGGATTTGTGGGACAGTATCAGGAGGAATAAATAAATTGGAAAACGCAGCTGTTGTAACGTTCGGAGAAATAATGCTTCGCATTGCTTCATTGAATTTTTTAAAATTCCGGCAATCACTGCCCGGACAGGTAGATGTAACTTTTGCCGGGGCCGAGGCCAATGTCGCGGCATCGTTAAGCATGTTTGGCTGTCCGGCCAAATTTGTTACAGTTTTGCCCAAACATAGTGTAGCGGATGCCTGTGTCGGTATTCTCCGCAATGTCGGAATAGACACAACCGATATACTAAGGGTTGATCAGGGAAGAATTGGCATCTACTATGTCGAAGCCGGAGCGAACCAGCGGCCCAGTACGGTAATTTATGACAGGGCAGGAGCATCAATAGCCGCAGCGGATCCTTCGATTTATGACTGGGAAAAGATTTTTAAAGGATCAAAATGGTTTCATGTTACCGGTATAACACCGGCGCTTTCCAGGCAGGCGGCGGCCGCCGCTCTGGAAGCAGCAGAGACTGCCCGCAGGATGGGATTAACCATTTCCTGCGATTTAAACTTCCGCAAGAAACTCTGGGATTGGGAACCCGGTATTACAGCCAAAGAACTTGCCGGGAAGGTGATGAATACGATACTTCCATTTGTCGATATTCTAATCGGCAATGAGGAAGATGCCGAAGATGTATTGGGAATCAAAGCCGGTGATACCGATGTCAATCTTGGTAAACTTGACATTGAAAGGTATCCGTTTGTTGCCAGGGAAATAGTAAAGAAATATCCCAACATAAAAAAAGTCGCCACAACGCTGCGCGAAAGTATTTCTGCCAGTCATAACAATTGGGGCGCGATGCTTTATGACGCCGTTACTGACAAATGTTATTTCGCTCCGAATATTCGGGATCAATACAGTCCCTATGAAATCCGGAACATCGTTGATCGCATAGGCGGCGGTGATTCTTTTACCGCCGGACTTATATACGGTTTTCTTGATGAAAAAATGAGAAAGTCAGAAGAAGATGTCCTGGCTTTTTCTGTCGCGGCTTCCTGCCTCTGTCATTCTGTTTACGGCGACTTCAATTACAGTACCAAAGAGGAAGTGCTTGCGTTAATGAAGGGAGATTCCAGCGGCAGAGTAAAAAGATAGCGGATTTCTTTACTGGGGTAAATCTTCATATCCCAAAGTGGCAGAAAGCTTTTTGCATTCTTCCATTAGTAAAGCGGTATAATTGGTAACTTTGGTTGTCATCATACGAAATGTGATCCCGGAAATTCCTATGGAACCTTCCAATTTGCCTCCGGCCGAAAAAACAGGAGCCGCTATACAGCTCAAGCCTATGAGGGATTCTTCATTATCAAAGGCAAATCCCCTCTCACGAATAATTTCCAGTTCTTTGCGGAAACGTTTCTTATTCGTAATTGTGTTTGGGGTTAGCTGCTGGAATTTAGTATTCTTAATATACCATTCCTGTTCTTCCATTGGCAGGTAAGCCAGCATGAGTTTACCCATGGCTGACGAATAAGAATCGTATGAACACCCGACAGTGGATAAAAATTTAATTGGAAGAGGACTTTCAACCTGATCCACAATCAGTGTCGAATAATTTTCGCCAAAAATCGTCAGCAGTACAGTTTCTTTTGTTTTGAGATTAACCCGATCCAAAAACCGTTCTGCCAAACGCTGGATAGATATCCGGCTCCGGAGCCGGCTTCCCAGAAAATAAAGTTTGGGAGTCAGCTCATACGAACTGTCTAAATCATTTTTTTCCAGATAATTTTTTGTCTGCAGTTCTTTTAGTATTCGGAATACCGAATTGGTAGAAATATTCAATGTCGATGCCAGCTCGGTAACCGTATAATGCTTGCTGTTTCCAGCCATTAACTCCAGAATGTCAAGAACTCTTTCCACTGCCGGAGCTGTATATTTTTTCTTTAAAGACATATTAAACCAGCAACTTTAAAAATTTTTCATTGATAAATTCAATGATAGGTCTTATTGCATCTAAGACAGATCTCAATATAGAATCTCATAAAAATAAACAAATAAGAAGAGGCTTTTATGATCATCGATAAACTGGAAACCATTATTGTATCTCAAAAACTCGGCGGGTGGCGTTTTTCCTATTCACAGGCATGGTACGATACCCGGACAATAATGCTGCTCAAGATTACAACCGATGACGGTCTCGTTGGATGGGGAGAATCATTCGGCAATGCTTATGTCAACAAATCAATTATCGACAATGTATATGCACCGGCAGTAATCGGCGAGAATGTATTTCATACCGAAAAAGTATGGGAAAAACTTTACAACATGATGCGCGACAACGGACAGAAAGGCAGTCCGGTCGAGGCAATAAGCGCTATTGATATTGCCATGTGGGATTTAAAGGGACAATATACAGGCTTGCCGGTATACGACCTGGCGGGAGGGGCGCGCAGGGAAAGGATAATTCCGTATGCCACCGGGCTTTATAGGGGAGAGCCGCCGTTTGGAATAAAAGAACTGGTGTCCGAAGCGGTATCTTACGCAGAAGCGGGTTTTAGGGCGATCAAGATGAAAATTGGTTTTGGAATTGACGATGATGTTGCTGCGGTAAAAGCCGTGCGCGAAGCGATCGGCGCCAAAATAAAACTAATGGCAGACGCCAACCACGCATATAACGCATGTACCGCCTCAAAGCTTGCCAGACGTCTTGAAGAATATGAGATCTCCTGGCTTGAGGAGCCTGTTCCGCCGGAAGATATTGACGGTTACAAAGAAGTAAAAAGCAATACCTGTATTCCCATTGCCGGCGGAGAAGCAGAGTTCACCCGTTATGGTTTTAACCGGCTTCTTGGCAGCCGCGCGGTCGACATTGTTCAGCCGGATTGCGCTGTTACCGGCGGTTTTTCCGAATTTATGAAAATCGCCAATCTGGCCACAATCTACAATATACAGTGCTTGCCGCATATTTGGGGCAGCGCCGTTGCTGTACGCTGCGGCATGCACTGCGCATTCGCGCTGCCAAATTATCCTGATTCTCTTAATCCGTGTGATGTCTACATGGAACTCGACCGAACCCCCAATATATTCCGGGAAAACCTGTCTGCTCATGCGTTCGATATTAAGGATGGTTATATCTACCCGCCAAAGGACAAAGGTCTGGGTCTTGATATAGATGAAAAATTAATTGCACAGTACAGGGTGTGCTAATAATATTTTTTTTGGAATTGAATGGAACTGCACATGATACAGAGCCTATTAAAGTAGACGAAAATTTGGTGACTGTCACTCATGTGTTTCCTTTTGAAATGTATGCCATAAAGACACTGATTATATTGGATTTTTTTGGAAGTCCTATATATATTTTGGCAAATCCCATGTAGCTCTTAGAATACGGGAAATTTCTATTTTTTTTAATTTCCTCAGAGATCCTATATAATACAATGTAATTATCAACAACCATACGGTGGTAATCTGAATTTTCGGGGTACACTGGATAAATGAAAGGATTTTCCTTCAAATTTGAAATATGTTTTTTTAATAATGCGGTAAAACGTATTGGAGTCGCCGGATAAAATTTGGATAAATAATTTTTTATCTCAATTTTATCATTTTTTGCATGGGGTGAAAAGCGAACATTAAATTTCAATCGTCTTCATCCCAAAATTCATCTTCGGTAAGCCATTTTGCACCGGGTTTTGCCATATCATGTTCAACCTCTGCAAGTTTTTCGGCAACATATGCCGCATGTGCTTTTTGAGACAGATAATCAATATAATGGACAGCTTCCTGATATAATTCACTCGGCAGTTTTTTGGCTTTTTCTATCAACAATTCTGTTTCTGGCATTGGTTTATCCCCTGTTTTCAATATATCATATTTCAAAATTTTTTTAAAGGAGATAATCCGGCCATATGGCTTTCACCAGGCCATTTTAAAAGGTTTCGTCCCATATCCTCCTTCCAAGAGCTTTCATATCGTAATCCGATGTATAATTTATCCCCAAAATACCTCTCACGGCGGAGTGGGGATAAAATTTGGTGACAGTCAACTTTGCGTTCCTGGAGCATCTGGAGATCCTATTGAAGATCAATGTATCGCTTCAATTTCACTTCCTTTTAAAAAATCAACCTGCTTCGGTGTCACCATTTTGGCGACCTGTCAGACTCTAAAAAATGTAACCTTAACTTGATAGAAACAAACAACACTATCAGAAGATTTATCATGGATCAAAACTTAACAGAAATTGTATTTATACTTGACCGAAGCGGCTCCATGAGCGGTCTTGAGAAAGACATGTTCGGAGGTTTCAACGGATTTGTCAAAAAGCAGGCTGAAATTGGGCGGACAACCCTTACTACAGTACTGTTCGATGATAAATACGAAATCCTTCATTATGGCATTGATGCCCGCAATGTATATATCACCGGAAACGAGTATTTTACCCGCGGTTCTGCTGCCCTGCTGGATGCCATTGGAAAATCCATTATTGATGTTGGGAAACGGCTTAATGAAACACCGGAAGCCCTACGGCCGGGTAAAGTCCTTTTTGTTATCACCACAAATGGTCTTGAAAACGCAAGCCAAATATACAGTTATAAAGAGGTCAGAGATATGATTACCCATCAAATTTAAACCAAAATTAAAACCCTGGTAGACCAATCAACAAGCGAAATTTTAAGTAAATATTAATATTTTTCCCTTATTTATCAATTTCTTCGTCAAATAACGAATTTTTTTTCCAAAAAAATATCGTTATTTGACGATATTTTGCATTTTAAACGCATTCACGCTATTTTTATTTTCCTATATAAATTTTCTCGATTATACTCATCCTCCGTGCCCCTCTGTGCAACTCCGAGAGCTCAGCGAGAACTCTTCAATATGATATTCCTCTTCCACATTAGCGAGTGTTCGTGAACGTACCTTCGGTACGATTCGTGGTAAAATTTCTTAAAAAATCCTATTCCCCAAACTGCAGTTTAAGCCAGTTAAGGCAAAGGCCAAACCACTGGGCCGCGTGGAGGTTTACGTTTTCCGGGACGCCGGCCATGGTCTCCGGTATCGCAAGCGAGAGGCCGTGCCTCCCTTCCGGGAAGATGTGCATCTCAAGCGGTATGCCGGCCTGTCTTAGGCTGGAGGCGAGCAGCAGGCTGTTTTCGACAGGGACCGCCTGGTCAGTGTAGGTGTGCCATAAAAAAACGGGGGGCAGGCCGCTGTGTATCTGGTTTTCCAGGGACAATAGCGCCAGCAGTTTTTGATCAGGCTTTCCACCCAATAGCGCATTAAATGAACCCATGTGGCCGAAGGGACCTGAACTTATTACAGGATAGCCCAGCATTAGCGCGTCGGCGCGGCAAAAAGCGGGATTGATACCGGGAGCGCTTGCAAAGTCATTTTCGTAAAACAAGGTCTCCGATAATGCCAGGTGTCCGCCGGCAGAAAAACCAAGCATCGCAAGTTTCCCGGGATTAAGCTGCCATTCCGCTGCGTGTTCGCGTAATAAGGTAAAAGCTCTGCAGCAGTCAAGAATTGGAACCGGGTGATGCCTGGGCGCGCAGCTGTACCATAAAACAAAGCTGTGGTAACCTTGTGCGTTAAACCGTACTGCAAGCGCTTCCGCTTCGCGCGGTGAACATCTGGTGTAACCGGAGCCGGGCAAGACCAGAACAGCAGGCCGCGCGGCTTCACCTTTTAATATATAGGCGTCCAGGGTTGGCCTGAATCCGTCTGCCATTTCACCTTTGTAATTAAGAGCTTCCCAGATATCAAGTGTAAAAGTTTTCATTTTGCCTCCGGTTTTTTAATTTTAATTGGAACTAAAACAAAAATCAATAAATAGATATAATAAGGAGTGATTAAATCATTCAAATGCAAGGAAACTGAAAAAATTTTCCGGGGTTATATATCCAAAAAATTTCCTATAGATATTCAAACCCGCGCTTATAATAAACTGGCTGCCATTCATGCTTCACTTACTCTTGATGATTTAAGATCACCCCCTTCCAACCATCTGGAGCAACTAAAGGGCGATCGTATAGGACAATATTCGATAAGAATTAATGATAAATATCGTATTTGTTTTAAATGGACAGATGGAATTGCTAATGAAACGGAAATTGCGGATTATCATTAATAACAATATAAGTCTGGACAATTTTAATATTTTTATATATACTTTGTTATATGGACAAACAATTCATCAAACTGGATCATATTGGCAAAATACTCTTTGATGATTTTCTTGAGCCTAATCAATTATCACAAAATGCTCTTGCTAAAGCAATCGGTGTAGCTCCCAGCCGTATTGCCGATATAATCAATGGACGCAGAAGTATAACTACAGATACCGATTTACGCTTAACGCGTTTTTTTAACCTTTCGGATGGCTACTTCTTACGATTGCAGGATCATATAGAAACCACTATTTTAAAACAAAAAATAAGTGCCGAATTGAATAAAATAATTCCATTAAAAAAAATAGCCTGATATTTTTTACTCCTGCGATAACCAGTATTCAAGCCTGGCGTTAACAATTTTTGGATCGGCTTTGCCGCCAAGACTCTTCATTGCTTTGCCGATAAAATACCCAAAGACTTTTTTGTTGCCGTTCCTGTAATCGCTGATGGATTTTTTATCTTCCTGCAGCAGGGCCTTAATGGTTTCATCGATAAGAGCCGAGTCGCTGACCATGCTCAGTTTATTTTCTTCGATATATTTTACCGGATCAATTCCTTCTTCCATAACTTTGATCAGGATTTTTTTGCCGATGCTGCGGTTGATGGCGCCTGCATTTACGAGTTCCATTATTTTTGCGAATTTTTGACAGTCAATTTCAATATTATCTTCGTCAATGTTATTGCTTTTTGCGATGCTCAGCAGTTCCATAATTATCCAGCCAAGCGCTTCTTTTGGATTATTGTAACATGCCGTCGTCCCGTCAAATATTTGGCTTAGCCTTAAGCTTGCGGTAATGACTTTGCAGTCGCTTGCCGGCAGTCCCAATTTTTCTGTCATGCGTTTATATTTGTCCTGCGCTGTCTCGGGCAGGCCCGCGCGGACTTTATTAATCCAGTCGTCACTAATCTGAATCGGCATTAACTCGGGGTTTGGGAAGTAACGGTAATCGGTGGCGTTTTCTTTTTCGCGCATCGGGAAAGTAACGCCTGAGTTTTCGTCCCAGCCGCGCGTCTGTTGTATCAGAACTTCAAATCCGGTTTCGAGAGCGTCTATGTGGCGCTGCGATTCGTATGCGATCGCCGCGGTAATTGCCTTAAGCGAGGCCATGTTCTTGATTTCGGTGCGGGTGCCAAGCTGCTGCGTACCGGGTTTGCGGACAGATATGTTTACATCACAGCGCATTGAGCCTTCCTGCATTTTACAGCCTGATACGCCGGCAAAGCTTAACAGGGATCGCAGTTTTTCAAGGTAGGCGATTACTTCATCCGCGGAACGGAAGTCCGGGTTGCTGACAATTTCTGCCAGCGGCACCGATGTTCTGTTAAAATCAACAAGGGTGGTGTCAGTACGGGCGTCGTGGACAAGTTTGCCCGCGTCTTCTTCAATATGAATTTGTTTGAGGGTGATTTTCTTTTTGCCGTTTGCAGTCTCGATTTCGATCCAACCGCTGCGGCATATCGGCGCGAACCACTGGGTAACCTGATACCCTGCCGGCAGATCCGGATAAAAATAATTTTTTTTATCAAATGTAATGACCGGCGTTATTTTGCTGTTGGTTACAAGGCCGGCCGCTATGCCGAGTTCTATTGCTTTTTTATTTGTGACGGCCGGGAAACCCGGCATACCAGCGCATGCGGGGCAAACGTTTTCGTTCGGTCCGGCTCCGAATTTGGCGGAGCATGAACAAAAAAGTTTTGACTCTGTCGCAAGTTCCGCGTGTACTTCCAGGCCTATTACAATTTCATATTCAGGGTCAAGGTCTTTGTTGTCGCTGTTCATTTTAGATTCTCCCATGCGGAAAATAACGCGTTTTCATTTTTTACTTCCGCGGCAAGCTGAATACTTTTTCCGTTATGCGAAAAAGTCAGGGAGGGGAGGCCGGCCAATTCGGCAAGCGGACAGTTAACCGGCATCGCTATTATATCGTACTTGTCAAACCGCAGCGATTCTTTAATCAGACGCCGTATCTTCATTGCTTTGTCATAATATTTTTCGTAATAGTTTTGTGACAGTACCAGACACCCCATAATCGCCGCCAGTTTTGCTTCCCTTCCAAAACCGTCTGTGCGGGTTTTTAAATACAGATCTTCCAGCCCCTTGTAATTGGCGGCGCGGTAACCGAACTTAATGCCGTCGTAACGGCTGATATTATTGCATAATTCGGCGTAGACAAGAATTTTGAAAACATCATTATACACATCTGAATAAACAGTGATTTGTTCAACAAACTTTTTTTCAATATCGGGATTTAATACGGCGGCCCATTTTAATTCGCCGGCAGCGGCTTTATAAGTGTAATTTTTTTCTGCAAACATGGCGCCGTCTTTTTCATCATGTCCGGCTATTTTTGAAAGGAGTGCAAAACCTTCCGCTGGAGTGCTGCATACGATCCCGATTTGGTCCATCGAACAGGCCAGCGGAATAAGGCCGAACCTGGAAACTGTCCCGTAGGTTGGGTGTATATAACATAATCCCTGTTTGGCGGCACGGCTGCGCACATGGCCGAATATGTCATTGCATAAAAGCGGCGCAGCCGGCAGTTCACCGGGATCTCCCAAACCAAACTCCGCCATTTTAAAGCTCCTGGTTTCCTGATTAAGCCTTGTTACAACTGTTGCGTCAATCGGGGCGATAAAATTTTCCAGTATTTTTGAACCGGCTGTCGCGGGTACGCCTTTCTGCATTATGCTGTCATCTATATAAACCATTTTGCCGCTCCCTACTCCAAAGTCCTTGGAACCTGAAAACTTCCGCCGTACTGCTCCGGCGCGTTCGAAAGCAAATCTTCACGCGATATGGTTTTTTTCGCTTTATCATCGCGCAGTATGTTGTTTAAATTTAACACCGTGACCAGCGGCTGGATTCCTGCGGTATCAATTTTTTCCAGCGCGTTAAAACTGTTGATTAATTTTTCTGCTTCCGCAGAGAGCCATTGTCTTTCGGTTTCATCCGGATCCAGTTTTGCCATCGCTTCGTAAATTTTTATGTCAATCATTTTTTACCTGACCTTTATGTGAATCTCGCGGAGCTGCTGCTCCGTTACAGGCCCCGGCGCTCCCATAAGCAGATCCTGTGCGTTGCCGTTCATGGGGAACGCTATTACCTCGCGGATATTTTCGTGTCCGGTCAAAAGCATCACAATTCGATCCAGGCCGGGCGCCATGCCCGCGTGGGGAGGCGCGCCGTACTGGAACGCGTTATACAATGCGGAGAATCTGGCTTCGATATCTTCTTTTTTATACCCGGCGATTTCGAATGCCTTAAGCATAATATCGGGCCTGTGATTGCGCACCGCTCCGGAAGAAAGTTCTACGCCGTTGCAGACAAAATCATACTGAAACGCTTTTATTTCCAGAGGATCCATAGTCTGCAGCGCTTCCATTTCTCCCTGCGGCATGGAAAAGGGGTTGTGTGTAAACTCGATCGCCCCGGTTTCTTCTCCTATGGAATACATTGGAAAATCAATTATAAAGCAGAACTCGAACGCGTCTTCGTCGATGAGGCCAAGGCGTTTGCCCAGTTCCGCGCGGATCTGGCCGGCCATTCTGTCGGCAAGCCTGGGAACATCGCTTATAAAAAACAGGGTGTCAGTTTCCTTTAAATTCAATAACCGGATCAGTTCCTGTTGTTTTTCCGGCGATAAAAATTTTACGATCGGTCCCTTGAGTTCCATGCCGGCCAGAACGGAAATATAACCCAGACCTTTCATCCCGATTTCCTCTGTCGCGAACTCCAGCATTTTTTCAAAAAAGGATTTTGACTGCAAAGTACAGCCCGGGGCAACAATGCCGCGCACCGGTTTATTTCTGAACGGGGCAAAATTTATGTCATTAAAAAATTCAGTTAAGTCGCTGATAATCAGCGGGTTGCGCAGATCGGGTTTGTCGGTTCCGTACTTGCTCATACTCTCCGAATACGGAATACGCCTGAACGGCGGCTTGTTTACTTTTTTATTGCTGAATTCAACAAAGGTTTCATATAGGACTTTTTCGGCAACTTCCATTACATCATCCTGGGTCGCGAACGCCATTTCATAATCGAGCTGGTAAAATTCCCCAGGCGATCGATCAGCGCGTGCGTCCTCGTCCCTGAAGCATGGCGCAATCTGGAAATACCTGTCAAAGCCTGACGCCATTAATAACTGTTTGAATTGCTGCGGAGCCTGGGGCAGCGCGTAAAACATCCCTTTGAAGTGCCTGCTCGGAACAAGGTAATCGCGCGCGCCTTCCGGAGATGACGATGTAAGGATTGGAGTCTGAATTTCGGTAAACCCGAGTTCTTCCATTTTATTGCGCAAAAAATGCGTAATTTTTGAACGTGTGATTATGTTGCTGTGCACTAGCGGATTGCGTAAATCCAGATACCGGTATTTTAGGCGCAGATCCTCGCGGACCGTATTTGATTCGTTGATTTCAAACGGAAGCTGGTGGCTGGATGTGCCCAGGACAACAAGGGTTTCGGTTTTTAATTCCACCTCACCTGTTTCCAGTTTTGGATTTATTGTATCCTGCGATCTCTGCCGCAGTTTTCCTTCAACGGATATTACATACTCGCGCCCCAGACCATTAAGCAGTGAATCGTCGTTAAGCACCACCTGGGTAATTCCGTAGTGATCCCTTAGATCGATAAAAATAACCCCGCCGTGATCGCGGATCGTATCAATCCAGCCCGCCAGTCTGACCTGCTGCCCGACATCTGTCAGCCGCAGTTCCCCGCATGTTTTTGTTCTGTACCTGTTCCCTGTAAACGTTCCCACTGTCTTTCCTCCGATCCAAAAAAAAACCCTCAAGAACAGAATGAACAATGTTCATATCTGTTTTTGAGGGACGGGATAACTCCCGCGGTGCCACCCACATTGGCGCCGCATCAGCCGGCGCCCGACTTAATTCTAACTGAAATCAAAAAGAGTGTTCCCCGATCCGCTACTTTTCCAATCGGCGCTTCCAGCCGCGTCGCCGAATCTCTATTGGAATTTCCAAAGGGACGGAGTCTCTTTTGGTCATTTTAAATGACTTGAATATGATATATTTTTTGGATTTAATTGTCAATATAAAATAATGTGCGGCCGGGCAGCCGCGTTAAACAGGAGTTATTTATGAAAATCGGAGTCAGTACTTATTGTTACAACCGTTTGATAAAGGCCGGTACATTTACCTTGTTTGACGCGATTAAAAGCGCGCGCAAAACCGGATTCGATTTTGTGGAGTTTGCCGATTTTACGCTTCCTGAAGGCAAAAGCCTGGATGCTTATGCCGGCGAACTCGGCAAAGCCTGCAAAGAAGCCGGTATCGGAGTCTGCAATTACGCAACACACGCGGATTTCCTTTACGGCTCTGACGGCGACATGAAGAAGGAAGTCTCCAGACTTAAGGCCCGTGTTGACGCAGCCAAAATAATGGGTTCGCCCATAATGCGGCATGACAGCTGCTGGGGCCTCAAAGATAATACCAAAGCGCGCAGCTGGCGCGAGGCGATTAAAATTATGGCGCCGGCAATCAGGGAAGTAACCGAATACGCGGCTTCAATAGGTATCAGAACCATGACCGAAAATCACGGCTATTTTTTGCAGGACAGCGCCCGCATGGAGGAGCTGGTACTTACGGTAAATCATCCCAATTACGGCCTCCTTGTTGATATAGGAAATTTTATGTGCGCCGACGAAATCAGCGTAAATGCCCTGGCCAATGTTATGCCTTACGCCTTCCATGTGCACGCGAAGGATTTTTTGTACAAGAACGGCGCCGAACCCAGACCCGATGATTCCTGGTTCCCGACCAGGGCGGGAAATCATCTGCGCGGAACCATTTTGGGACACGGTGTAGTTTCGGTAGGGCAGTGCATCGAATACATAAAAAAATGCGGCTATACCGGTGTATTGTCCCTGGAGTTTGAAGGTTCCGAAGAACCGCTGGACGCTGTACAGCGCGGTTTTGATTATTTGAAAAAGTTCAGCCGGGAATAGTCCAGGAATTGATCAGAACATAATGTGTGCTCCGGCCGCTGCCATGTACTTCCATAAAACCTTTTTCAACAAGATCTTTTAATAAACGGGCAGCGGTATCCTGGGAAATCTTATAAATCTTTGCGGTTTTACCTGTTGTCAAATTTCCTTCAAACCCGTCAAAAAGCCGGTTTATAATATCCTGCTGGGTTGTGTTTGTTATCGATTTTACATTTTTTTGCCAAAACATGGCTTTTTTTAATACATTACCTGCAATCTCTTCACTGGCTTCCATACTCCGGTTAAGGCAGGAAAAAAACCAAACAAGCCATTCAGTTATATCCAGATTTTTCTGACCTGCTGTTGTAAATTCCAAAACACGGTAATAATCTTTTTTCTCTTTCTGAATTTGGGCGGACATTGAATAAAAACGCAGAGAAGTATTTTCAGCTCTGGCAAGCAGCATTTCTGTGATAATTCTGGCCAGACGGCCGTTCCCGTCATCAAAAGGATGTATTATTACAAACCAAAGGTGTGCTATTGCGGCCTTAAGATGCGGATTTTCGTTATTATCTTTATTAAACCAGGTTAAAAAATTTTTCATTTGCAGCGATATATCTTTGGGAGAGGGAGCCTGATAATAAACAATATCATTTCCGTATCTGTTGGAAACTATCTGCATTTCTCCGCTGCGGTATTTGCCGGTATTGATTTTATTCATACCGCTGTACCCTGACGGAAATAATGAGGCCTGCCAGCCGCAAAGCCTTGTTTTTGTAACAGATTCTTTAAAATTTTTTACAGCATCGTACATGCTGTCAACAATGCCTTCTATGCGGACAGATGCAACCTTTCCAATCGCTTGTTCAATTTTTAATTTTTTCGCAAGTGATGATCTAACCTGTTCGGAGTTAAGTATTTCACCTTCTATTTCATTTGACTTTAGTATTTCTTCGGTTAGGGCATTAAGCATTGTTTCCTGTTGTGTTCCAAACCCAAACTGCTGCATTTTACCCAAAATTCTGCCCTGCAGTGCGGCCGTTTGTGTTAATAAATTTAATATTCTTTTTTTATCCCAGGTAAAATCAGGGTAACCCGGGTATTGATAAATATACTTTTTCATGTTTTCCTGTGCGGAGATTATAAATCCTAATCTCCGCAAAATCTGCGGAGATTATATATCTTTATCTCCGCAATATCAACAGGTAAATATTAACTGTTAAGGATTTCCCATCGTCTGGCAATTATCGATATTATTTCGCTGTAGATCTCTGTCCCGGCATTTGTTTCGGTTTTTCCCCCGGATAATTTTCCGGTTTGTAATAACTCCTCCCTGACATTTGCCGCCGTCACAATAACATCAGAGAACCTTTTTTTTAGGTTCTTCATCATATTGGTTGCGTTGAGTCCAAGTTGTTCAAATAATGCAGCAAAATCCCGGGGACGCAATGAATCGTATTTGCCCTTGCCGTTAATGAGCATTGCTGTACTTCGGTCCATGATTTTTGCAGGGTAAACTTCAGTTGACAGGAGGTCATAAAAAGGGGCAAGTTTTATTCCATCTGCTGCATGCAGCAGGGAAATATTTTTGGCGTGGGCATCTGTATTGCCGATTAAATAATTGAAAATAATCCATTCGGCAAAACGTGTTATATCTGTCAGTAAATTTTTACTATAGGTTTCTATTACTTTAAAACAATCCCTTATGCTTGCTCCGCCGCCGGCCTGGTATTTTTTGCCGGATACGATTCCAAGCGCCTGGCAAAAATCTTCCTGGTGTACGCGCTGAACACTTCTGTCTTTAATAACCCTGTCGAATCTTTTTATTTCCAGAAAAGATACTGTCCCGGCCGCGGATCTGTTTGTAAATGTCTGCAATTTGATATCCGGTATGTCCATTTTTATGGCCTGTGCCAGTTTCATGCAGAATAATTCATTTTTTAATAATTCCGGGAATCTTTTATTGGCAATTTTGATAATATGTGTTGTTGGATGTTTATCATCAGAACGGTAATATTTTCCGTTTAATTTATAAACCGCGAATTTAGACTGAGCTCCTGCAAGCGATAACCGAGGAGGATTTTTAATACTTGTAAGCAGGGGGTCATCCGGCAATTTTTCAATTATCTGCAAAATTTTATCTGATGTAATTTCGTACAGTATGTTATCGGTGTTATTTTCTGGTGTTGTTTTGTAAAACGCAACAGCTCCGGCGCAATCACCTCCAAATCTGTCCAGAATTGAAAATATTTTACTGCCTGATATATGTTCTCTTGTCAATATCTCAAATATTTCTCCCTCGGGCGCCAGATTTTCAAAAAATGGATAGATTAATGAATGGGGATATTCTTCTGTTCTTACAGGTAAATTAACAGACAGCGGTTGTAATGCCGTATTGTTATATCTGAATGAGAACTGGGACAATTCATTTTCGGTTAACACGCCTATTTTATTGCCGCATAGATATACATTTAATTCCCGGCTCATTGTTTTTCCCCGCCGGAATCTGGTATTTCCAGTTTTATTCCAAGTATTTTTGCCGTATGCAGAGCTTTTTCCAGTTGTACAGTTGGTTTCCCGTTTTCGAGATCACTTATGAACCTTAAACCGGTATTTGCGGCTGCCGCAAGCTGTATTTGGGTAGCACCTTGTTTTATGCGGTACTCGCGTATAACCTGACCGAATTTTTTAGCGTTAATCAGTCTCATTAATATTACCTATCGGTAATATTAATGGTATATTGTACTACAGTCAATAATTATTTTACCGATCGGTAATAATCATTAAAATATTTTCCCAATAGATAGAATTATTACCGATCGGTAAAATTGGTTAAAAATATGATTCAGCAGTCCGCGGCCGGTTTAGCCTTTAACAGCACAGCCTTCCATTTCCATAAAATGGGGCCTGCGGTGATTCTTTCGTTTAACAGAGTCTTGATCGCATTGAATGACTGCGGACCGAGTTTATTGGAAATAAAGGAACCCCATGCAGAACGCCCTGCGTTGAACCAGTTGTCCAGATCCCTGCCGGTGATAAGCCTCTCTTCCTGACGATCGATAATGCTTGTTTCAGTAATAAAACCTTGTTCAATAAAACATTTTTCCAGAGTATCGCTGTCCCATCTGATCGCCGCCGCACTGTCTTCTGACCTTCCGGCTTTTCCATTATTGTGTTCATTTTTAAAAAATTCTGCATTGAAAAATTCTTCTTCGGCACTTGCGAGTTCGCCTGCCAGCGTCAAAGGCACACTGCTGCCGGACTGGGCGCCGGGCGCCGCTTCGTACTCAGCGCCGCATTCAGCGCTGCACTCGGCGCGCAGAACCCGCGATATCCGTTCGCCCAGTTTTGGTATTGACTGCAGCAGTACGATATTTCCTTCCGGCGCCAGTAATTTTTTTGCGGAGGCGGCAAAGGCAGCAAAGGTTTCGGCGGGTTTTTTGCCGGCCATTCTTCTCCACGGTTCCCTGGCCAGGATGTGATCAAAAACACAGCATGAAAAATATTGATCGGCCTGTGCCGGCGTTATAAGACTGCCGTCCGGACATACGGCGATCATGGGTTTGTCTTCGTCATCAAAGAGATTATCCTGAACCGCTGTAAAACGCCGCAAGGCATCGCATGCTTCTTCGCTGCCGGCAAGACATGCGGCAAGTCCTTCCGGGCAGCGGCGCAGCGATTCCCACAGTAGCAGGCCGTCGCCGGCGGCCGCGACAAGGACGCGGTCATGGCGGTTTATTTTATTTTGATCCAGGATCAGGTCCCTGTCCGCCAGGAGCAGGGCGCTGCGTCCTGATTCCATGCGTTTGAACCAGCCCTCCCGGCCTTTGGCTGCGGCGGACCAGCTGAGTATTTCGCTGTCTGCGGCCGAATCATTGTTCCTGGACTCCTCCAGAATTACGGCGGCCTGGATTTCACGTTTTCGTAAAACCTCATCACGGATATTTTTTTCAAAACCAACGTTTGACGGCGTATAAAAAATTCTGCCGGCCAGTGCAGTAGGCAGATATTGCTGAGCCGCCCAGTGATCGCGGTAAGCGTGCGGGTAAATATAACCTTCGCCGTGGCCGAATCCCTCGGCGTCGCGGCTTGAGTCGCGGAGCTGATTGGGAACTTCGGCGTCTTCTTTTTCAACCTCGCTTATCGCGTCAAAAAACG